>NZ_JBHUUP010000003.1:0-175478 GCF_042670945.1 Cellulosimicrobium sp. NPDC057127 | reverse complement strand
CGGCACATGAGGACGTCCGCGTGCGCGTCACCGGCCGTGGCCGGGACGCGCACGCGGACGCAAGGTGCTGCTCAGGGCTGGCGCTACGGGAGCGGCAGGGTCAGAGCTTGTCGCCGACCAGCTGGGTCAGCGCGACGAGGCTGTTGGAGTAGCCCCACTCGTTGTCGTACCAGGAGACGACCTTGACCTGGTCGCCGATCACCTTGGTGAGCTTCGAGTCGAAGATGCTCTGGTGGGGGTCGGTGACGATGTCGCTCGACACGATCTCGTCCTCGACGTAGGACAGGACGCCCTTGAGTGGGCCCTCGGCGGCAGCCTTGACCGCGGCGTTGACCTCCTCGACCGTGACCTCCTTGGAGGCGGTGAACGTGAGGTCCGTGGCCGAGCCGGTGATGACCGGCACGCGCAGCGCGAAGCCGTCGAGCTTGCCCTTGAGCTCGGGGAGCACGAGGGAGACGGCCTTGGCGGCACCCGTCGAGGTCGGCACGATGTTCTGCGCGGCGGCGCGGGCACGACGGAGGTCGCGGTGCGGGCCGTCCTGCAGGTTCTGGTCACCCGTGTAGGCGTGGATCGTGGTCATGAGGCCACGCTCGATGCCGATCGAGTCGTTGAGCGCCTTCGCGAGCGGGGCGAGGCAGTTCGTGGTGCACGACGCGTTCGAGATGATGTGGTGCGACGCCGGGTCGTACTGGTCCGAGTTCACGCCGACGACGAACGTCGCGTCCTCGTTCTTCGCGGGGGCCGAGATGATGACCTTCTTGGCGCCGGCGTCGATGTGCGCCTTGGCCTTGGTCGCGTCGGTGAAGAAGCCGGTCGACTCGATGACGATGTCGGCGCCGAGCTCGCCCCAGGGCAGGTTCGCGGGGTCGCGCTCCGCGAGGGCCCGGATCTTCTTGCCGTCCACGATGATGTTGTCGTCGTCGAAGTCCACGCTCAGCGGGAAGCGGCCGAGGACGGTGTCGTACTTCAGCAGGTGCGAGAGCGTCTTGTTGTCGGTGAGGTCGTTGACCCCCACGATCTCGACGTCTGCGCCCGACTCCACGATGGCGCGGTAGAAGTTCCGTCCGATCCGACCGAAGCCGTTGATACCGACGCGGATGGTCACAATGCCCTCCTCAGGGCGCGCCGGTTGCCCGACGCACACGGTTGATGCCGAACGATCACGTACGACGGCGTACGCAGGTGGTGATCACGCCCGTGCCCGCTGCCGGACCTGCCGGCTCCGCTCCACCTGCGCGCGAGCACCGCCACGGCGACTGCCGGGGCCGAGCACGCCCACGAGGGGTGTCAGCGAAGGAGCACGTCGTCGTCACCTGACCCTCCCGAGCCTATACCAACACCTCGCCATCGTGTGACCTGGATCCCACGCCTCGGGACCATGGTCCCGCGCACGCGCGACCTCTACCGTCGCACGCCGGCGGGCGCCCGCACGCGCAGGACGCGGTGCGGGCCCGTCGGCAGGGGCTCGGCTCAGAGGTCGAGCAGCTCGGGGCTCAGACCCGCCTCGGTGTCGGGGATGCCGAGCTCCGCGGCGCGCTTGTCCGCCGTCGACAGCAGCCGCCGGATGCGGCCCGCGACGGCGTCCTTGGTCAGCGGCGGGTCCGCGAGCTGGCCCAGCTCCTCGAGCGAGGCCTGCTTGTGCGCGAGGCGAAGCTCACCGGCCTCCCGCAGGTGGTCGGGCAGGTCGGCGCCGAGGATCTCGAAGGCGCGCTCGACGCGCGCGCCGGCCGCGACCGCGGCCCGGGCCGAGCGGCGCAGGTTGGCGTCGTCGAAGTTCGCCAGGCGGTTCGCCGTCCCGCGCACCTCACGACGCGTGCGGCGCTCCTCCCACACGAGGACGGCCTCGTGCGCGCCGATGCGCACGAGCAGCGCGCTGATGGCGTCGCCGTCGCGGATCACCACGCGGTCGATCCCGCGCACCTCGCGCGACTTCGCGGAGATGCCCAGCCGCCGCGCCGCACCGACGAGCGCGAGCGCCGCCTCCGGCCCCGGGCACGTCACCTCGAGGGCCGACGAGCGCCCCGGCTCCGTCAGCGACCCGTGCGCGAGGAAGGCACCGCGCCAGGCGGCCTCCGCCTCCTCCAGCCCGCCCGAGACGACCTGCGGCGGCAGCCCGCGCACAGGGCGTCCGCGCTGGTCGAGCAGCCCGGTCTGGCGTGCGAGCGACTCGCCGTCGCGCACGACGCGCACCACGTAGCGGCTGCCCTTGCGCAGCCCGCCCGCCGAGACGACGATCAGCTCGCTGGAGTGCCCGTAGACGTCGGCGATCGTCTCGCGGAGCCGGCGGGCGGCGATCGCGGTGTCGAGCTCGGCCTCGATGACGACACGGCCCGAGATGAGGTGCAGACCGCCGGAGAAGCGGAGCATGGCCGAGACCTCCGCCTTGCGGCACGAGGTCTTGTCCACCCGCAGCCGTGCCAGCTCGTCCTTCACCTGTGCCGTGAGCGCCATGGGCGACATCCTGCCATCGATCCCGGGCGCGGGCGGCCGTCGCGCGGGCCCCCGAGCCGGGCGGGCGTGCGTCCCCGGGCACGTCCGCGCTGCTCAGCGCGCGAGGGTGCCGACGTCGCCGAGGAAGTCGTCGAACACGTCACGGTAGGCGGCGGCGAGCCGCAGCGCGTCGTGCCGGGGCGTGCCGTCGCCGAGGCGCACCTGGCGCAGCAGGAGCCGCGCGCCCATCGTCGCAGCCGTCCGGGCGAGCTGGTCGGTGTCCTCGACGGCCGAGGGGTCCGCGACGACCGCGTCGATCCGCAGGCCGGGCGCGTGCTTGTGCAGCGCCTCGAGGTGGTCGGTCGCCGAGAGGCCGTACGTCTCCCCCGTGTCGCTCGACAGGTTGAGGGTCACGCAGCGGCGCGCCGGCGTCTCGTGGAGCGCGTGCGCCAGCTCGGGCACGAGCAGGTGCGGCATGACGGACGAGAACCACGACCCGGGGCCGAGCACCACCCAGTCCGCGGCCTCGACGGCGGCGACCGCCTCCGGGCACGCCGGCGGGTCGGAGGGCACGAGCCGCAGCTGCTCGATCCGGCCGTGGGTGACGGCGACCCGGCTCTGGCCGACGACGGTCTCGAGCGCGTCACCGGTGCGCACGTCCGCCTCGATCTCGAGCGGCACCGCCGCCATGGGCAGCACCCGTCCGCGCGCGCCGAGGAGCCGCCCCACCCAGTCGAGACCGGCGACCGGGTCGTCCAGCAGCTCCCACAGCGCGACGATGAGGAGGTTGCCCACGGCGTGGTTGTCGAGGTCGCCCTCGGACGTGAACCGGTGCTGCAGGAGAGAGCTCCACGTGCGTCCCCACTCGGAGTCGTCGCACAGCGCCGCGAGCGCCATCCGCAGGTCTCCCGGTGGCAGCACCCCGAGCTCGGAGCGCAGCCGCCCGGAGGAGCCGCCGTCGTCGGCCACCGTGACGACGGCGGTGAGCCGGTCCGACATGAGACGCAGCGCCGACAGGCTCGCGGACAGGCCGTGCCCGCCGCCGAGCGCGACGACCGCCGGGGACGTCCTCGCCGCCACGGCGTGCGTCACTCCTTGCCCAGGTCGCGCGCGGTGACCGTCACCCGCTGCCCGCGCCCGCGCAGCCGCGCGGCGATCGCCTCGCTGATCGCGACCGAGCGGTGCTTGCCCCCGGTGCAGCCGACCGCGATCGTCACGTACCGCTTCTCCTCGCCCAGGTAGCCCGCGAGGACCGGCTCGAGGGCGTGCACGTACCGGTCGACGAACTCCACCGCCCCCGGCCGCGCCAGGACGTAGTCGCGCACCGGGGCGTCACGGCCCGTGAGGTGGCGCAGCTCGGTGATCCAGTACGGGTTCGCGAGGAACCGCACGTCGACCACGTGGTCGGCGTCGAGCGGCAGCCCGTACTTGAAGCCGAAGGACACGACGTTGATGCGCAGCGTGTCGGGCGTGCCCTCGGCGACGGCGGAGCGCACCTCGCGCGCGAGGTCGTGCACGTTGAGCTCGGACGTGTCGATGACCACGTCGGCCCGCTCCTCGAGGCTCGCGAGCAGACGGCGTTCCTCGGCGAGCCCGTCGAGGATGCGCCCCTCGCCCTGCAGCGGGTGCGGGCGCCGCACCTGCTCGTACCGCCGCACGAGCACCTCGTCGGACGCGTCGAGGAACAGGATGCGGTAGAAGACGCCGCTCTGGCGCAGGTGGTCGAGCACCTCGACGAGGTCCTGGAAGAACTCGCGGCCGCGGACGTCGACCACCGCGGCGATGCGCTCGAGCGTCGAGCCGGAGCGGGTCATGAGGTCGACGAGCGGGACGATCATGCGCGGCGGCAGGTTGTCGACGACGTACCAGTCGAGGTCCTCGAGGACGGCCGCGGCGCGCGACCGCCCCGCGCCCGACATGCCGGTGATGATGAGCACCTCCGCCTCGCGGCGCTCGGGTGCCTGGGTGGCCGCCTCGATGGCGGGGATGCCGCTGGGGACCGTGGTCGGGGAGGGTTCCGGTCTCATGGCTCCAGCATGCCAGCCGATCACGACGTGGCGGTGCTGCCCTCGCCGAGCGCGGCGACGACGGCCTCCGCCGTGCGGGCGCCCATGCCCGGCACGGTCGCGATCTCCTCGACGCTGGCCGCGCGCAGGCGCTTGAGCGAGCCGAAGTGCTTGAGCAGCGCGGTCTTGCGCGCGGGTCCCAGCCCCGGCACGCCGTCGAGCGCGGAGGCCGTCATGCCCTTGCTGCGCTTCTTGCGGTGCTGGCTGATCGCGAACCGGTGCGCCTCGTCGCGCACGCGCTGCAGCAGGTACAACCCCTCCGAGGAGCGCTGGAGGATGACGGGGTAGTCCTCGCCGGGCAGCCAGACCTCCTCGAGGCGCTTCGCGAGGCCGCACAGCGCCACGTCGTCGATGCCGAGCTCCGCGAGCGCCCGGGCGGCGGCCGCGACCTGGGGCGGTCCGCCGTCGACCACGACGAGGTTCGGCGGGTACGCGAAGCGTGCGCGCCGGTCGGCGGGGGCGTCCTGGTCGACCTCGCCGGAGCGCGGGACGTAGCCGGCCCGCTGCGCCTCGGCGTCCGCGTGCTCGCCGGCGCGGTCGGGTGCCGATCCCACGGCCTCGTCCGCCTCGAGGTCCACCTCGAGGCCGCCGAGCCGCGACCGGTCTGCGAGGTACCGCTTGAACCGGCGCGTGATCACCTCGTGCATCGCCGCGGTGTCGTCGCGCGCGCCCTCGCCGTCCGGACCTCGGACGGTGAAGTGGCGGTACTCGCTCTTGCGCGCCAGTCCGTCCTCGAACACGACCATGGAGGCGACCTGGAACGTGCCCTGGTTGTGCGAGACGTCGTAGCACTCGATGCGCAGCGGCGCCGTGTCGAGGTCGAGGGCCTCCTGGATCTCGCGCAGCGCCTGGCTGCGCGTCGTGAGGTCGCCGGCGCGGCGTGTGCGGTGCAGCGCGAGCGCGTGCTCGGCGTTGGCCCGCACGGTCGCCGCGAGCTCCTTCTTGTCGCCGCGCTGCGGGACGCGGACGTCGACCCGCGCACCGCGCACGCCGGTCAGCCACGTGGTGACCTGCTCGGGGTCGGGCGGCAGCACGGGGACGAGGACCTCGCGGGGCACGACGTCGCGCGTCCCGCCGCGGGCGCCGGCCCCCGTGGTGGCGTCGAGCGCCGCGGCCTCCTCCGCCGCGCCGTACACCTGCTGCAGGAGGTGCTCGACGAGCTCGGCGTCCGTGACGTCCTCGACCTTCTCGACGATCCAGCCCCGCTGGCCGCGGATCCGGCCGCCGCGCACGTGGAACACCTGGACGGCGGCCTCGAGCTCGTCGCCCGCGAGCGCGAACACGTCCGCGTCCGTGCCGTCGCCGAGCACGACGGCGTTCTTCTCCGTGGCGCGCTGCAGGGCGCCGATGTCGTCGCGCAGGCGGGCGGCGAGCTCGTACTCCATCGCGGCCGCCGCCTCCTGCATCTTGCGCTCGAGCCGCTTGACGAACCGCTGGGTGTCGCCGGCCATGAAGTCGCAGAAGTCCTCCGCGAGCGCGCGGTGGTCCTCGGGAGAGATGCGCCCGACGCACGGCGCGGAGCACTTGTCGATGTACCCGAGCAGGCAGGGGCGGTCGGTCTGCCGGGCACGCTTGAACACCCCGGCGGAGCAGGTGCGCACCGGGAACACGCGCAGGAGCAGGTCGAGCGTCTCGCGGATCGCCCACGCGTGCCCGTACGGGCCGAAGTACCGCGTGCCGGGGCGCTTCGCGCCGCGCATGACCTGGGCGCGCGGGAACTCGTCGCCCATCGTCACGGCGAGGAACGGGTACGACTTGTCGTCGCGGTACTTGACGTTGAACCGCGGGTCGAACTCCTTGATCCACGTGTACTCGAGCGCGAGCGCCTCGACCTCGGTACCGACGACGGTCCACTCCACCGACGCGGCCGTGGTCACCATCGTCTGCGTGCGGTGGTGCAGGTTCGCGATGTCCTGGAAGTAGCTCGACAGGCGTGCGCGCAGGTTCTTCGCCTTGCCGACGTACACCACGCGGCCGTGCTCGTCCCGGAACCGGTAGACGCCCGGCGAGGTGGGGATCTCCCCCGGCGCAGGGCGGTACGTCGCGGGGTCTGCCATGGTCTCCAGCCTAGGTCAGCGCACCGACGGCGACGGCCGGTGCGGGAGGGGTCGGGACGGGCGGTGTGACGACGGTCACCGCCCGTTAGGGTGACGGGCATGAGCGCACAGCACGGGTACACGGCGACGGTCCGCTGGACGGGCGCCGGCGCGACGGGGACCACGTCGTACACCGCGTACAGCCGCGACCACGACGTCCTGCTCGCCGGGCGCCCGCCCCTGCCCGGCTCGGCGGACCCCGCGTTCCGGGGCGACCCGGCGCGCTACTCCCCGGAGGAGCTGTTCGTCGTGAGCATCTCGCAGTGCCACATGCTCTGGTTCCTCCACCTCGCGTCGGCGGCGGGGGTCGTCGTGCGCGAGTACGTCGACGACGTCACCGGGTCGATGCGCGTGGAGTCGGGCGGCGAGGGGCAGTTCACGGACGTGACGCTGCACCCGCGCGTCGTGCTCGACGACGGACCCGGCACCGACGAGGAGTCGCTCGCCGTCCTGCACCGCCGGGCGCACGACCACTGCTTCCTCGCGCGCTCGGTGAACTTCCGGGTGCTCGTCGAGCCCGCGCCGGCGCGGCGCGCCGCCGCCTGACGATCAGGCGGCGGACGCCTTGCGCCGCGGAGCGCGGCCTCCGCCGCTCTCGTCCGCCGCGCGACGCGCCTTCGCCGAGCGCCCCCGGGACTTCGCCGCGGGCGCGGCGTCCTTCTCCGGGCTCGGACCGGGACCCGCCGGCGCGACGGGAACCGGCGGGTGCTGGTCGAGGATCTCGGCGAGGAACCGGCCCGTGTGGCTGGCCTCGACGCGCGCGACCTTCTCCGGCGTGCCCTGCGCGACGACCTTCCCTCCACCGGACCCGCCCTCGGGGCCCATGTCGACGACCCAGTCGGCGCTCTTGATGACGTCGAGGTTGTGCTCGATGACCAGGACGGTGTTGCCCTTGTCGACCAGGGACTGCAGCACCCCGAGGAGCTTGCGGATGTCCTCGAAGTGCAGGCCCGTGGTCGGCTCGTCGAGGACGTAGATCGTGCGCCCGGTCGAGCGCTTCTGGAGCTCGCTCGCGAGCTTGACGCGCTGCGCCTCCCCACCCGAGAGGGTGGGAGCCGGCTGCCCGAGGCGCACGTACCCGAGCCCCACCTCGACGAGCGTCTTGAGGTGGCGCGAGATCGCGGGGACCGCGGCGAAGAACTCCGCGGCCTCCTCGATCGGCATGTCGAGGACGTCCGCCACCGTCTTGCCCTTGAAGTGAACCTCGAGCGTCTCGCGGTTGTACCGCGCGCCGTGGCACACCTCGCAGGGCACGTAGACGTCGGGCAGGAAGTTCATCTCGATCTTGAGCGTGCCGTCGCCCGAGCACGCCTCGCAGCGGCCGCCCTTGACGTTGAACGAGAACCGGCCGGGCGTGTAGCCGCGCACCTTGGCCTCGGTGGTCTCGGCGAAGAGCTTGCGCACGTGGTCCCAGACGCCCGTGTAGGTCGCCGGGTTCGAGCGCGGCGTGCGCCCGATCGGGCCCTGGTCGACGTGGACCACCTTGTCGAGCTGGTCGAGCCCGGTGACGCGCGTGTGCCGCCCCGCCACCTGGCGCGCGCCGTTGAGCTCGTTCGCCATGACGGTGTAGAGGATCGAGTTGACGAGCGTCGACTTGCCCGAGCCCGACACACCGGTGACGGCCGTGAACGTGCCGAGCGGGAAGCTGACGTCGATGCCGGTCAGGTTGTGCTCCCGCGCGCCGACGACGGTGACCTGGCGGTCGGGGTCCGTCGGGCGGCGGTGCCCGGGCAGCGGGATGCTGCGGCGTCCGGACAGGTACGCACCGGTCACCGACTCCGGCGCCTCGAGCAGCCCGGCGTAGTCGCCGGAGTGCACCACGCGCCCGCCGTGCTCGCCGGCGCCCGGGCCGATGTCGACGATCCAGTCCGCGGTGCGGATGGTGTCCTCGTCGTGCTCGACGACGATGAGCGTGTTGCCGAGGTCGCGCAGCCGGGTCAGCGTGTCGATGAGGCGGCGGTTGTCGCGCTGGTGCAGGCCGATGCTCGGCTCGTCGAGGACGTACAGCACCCCGACCAGCCCGGAGCCGATCTGCGTCGCGAGCCGGATGCGCTGCGCCTCACCGCCGGACAGCGTCGCGGCGGGGCGCTCCAGCGAGAGGTAGTCGAGGCCGACGTCGAGCAGGAACCCGAGGCGCGCGTCGATCTCCTTGAGCACCTCGGCCGCGATGGCCCGCTCCCGCTGACCGAGCTCGAGCGACCCGAGGAACTCGGCGGCCTCGCGCAGCGGCAGGCGGCACACGTCCCAGATCGACCGGTCGCCCACCTTGACGGCGAGCACCTCGGGCTTGAGCCGCGCACCCTTGCACACGGGGCACGGCACCTCGCGCATGAAGGCCTCGTACTTCTCCTTCGACCACTCGGACTCGGTCTCGGAGTGCCGCCGCTCGAGGAACGTCATGACGCCCTCGAACCCCGTCGAGTACTGCCGCTCGCGCCCCCAGCGGTTCTTGTACCGCACGTGCACCTGGTGGTTCTGGCCGTGCAGCACGGCCTTCTTCGCCCGCTCGGGCAGCGCCCGCCACGGCGTGTCCATGGAGAAACCGAGGTCGTCCGCGAGCGCCGTGAGCACGCGCTCGAAGTACTCCGACGAGACCTGCGCCCACGGCGCGACGGCGCCCTCGCGCAGCGACTTCTCGTCATCCGGGATGACGAGGTCCGGGTCGACCTCGAGGCGGAAGCCGATGCCGGTGCACTCCGGGCACGCGCCGTACGGCGCGTTGAAGGAGAACGTGCGCGGCTCGATCTCGTCGAGCGCGAGCTCGTGGTCGTTCGGGCAGGCCCGCTTCTCGGAGAAGCGGCGCTCGCGCGCCGGGTCGTCCGCGTCGGCGTCCACGAGCTCGACGACGACCAGTCCCCCGGCGAGCCCGAGCGCCGTCTCCACCGAGTCCGTGAGCCGGCGCTGCACGCCCTCGCGCGCGACCAGCCGGTCGATGACGACCTCGATGTCGTGCTTGAGCTTCTTCTCCAGGACCGGCGGGTCCGTGAGGGTGCGCACCTCGCCGTCGACGCGGGCGCGCGCGAATCCCTTGGCCTGGAGCTCCTTGAACAGCTCGGAGTACTCGCCCTTGCGGCCGCGCACCACGGGTGCGAGAACCTGGTAGCGCGTGCCCTCGGGCAGCTCGAGGAGGCGGTCGACGATCTGCTGCGGGGTCTGCGCCGTCACACGCTCGCCGCACACCGGGCAGTGCTGGGTGCCGGCCCGGGAGAACAGCAGGCGCAGGTAGTCGTAGACCTCGGTGATGGTGCCGACGGTCGAGCGCGGGTTGCGGTTCGTGGACTTCTGGTCGATCGAGACGGCCGGCGACAGGCCCTCGATGAAGTCGACGTCGGGCTTGTCCATCTGCCCGAGGAACTGGCGCGCGTACGCGGACAGCGACTCCACGTAGCGCCGCTGGCCCTCCGCGAAGATCGTGTCGAACGCCAGGGACGACTTGCCCGACCCCGACAGGCCGGTGAAGACGATGAGCTGGTCGCGCGGGAGGTCGAGCTCGACGTCGCGCAGGTTGTGCTCGCGGGCACCGGAGATGACGAGGCGATTGCTCACCGAAGAATCGTACGTCCGGCCACCGACGCTCGCACACGTGTTCGACGCCCCTCCCCCGTTCCCTCACGTCCCGGGGCGGCCTCGTCCACATCCGGCGCCTGGGGCACACTGGCGCCATGACGTACACGGGGGAGGTCGTCGTCGGCGGGCCGGCGCACGTGCGCGTCCTCGACGCCCTGGAGATCCGCAAGCTCGCGGTCGGGCCGATGGCCAACGACGCCTACCTGCTCACGTGCCGCCGTACCGGCGACCGGCTGCTCGTGGACGCCGCGGCCGAGGCCGGGCGCCTCCTCGAGCTCGTGAGGTCCGGCAGTCCCGAGGGCGCACTCGTGACCGTCGTCACCACGCACCGGCACGCCGACCACGTCGGCGCGCTCGCCGAGGTCGTCTCGGCGACCGGCGCCGCGGTCGCCGTCGGTGCGGACGACGCCGCGGCGGTGACGTCGGCCACCGGCGTGCGCGTCGACCGTGCGCTCGTCCACGGCGACACCCTCGCCGTCGGCGACGTCCGGTTGGAGGTCGTGGCGCTGCGCGGTCACACGGCCGGCTCGGTCGCCCTCGCCTACCGCGAGCCTGACCGTGTCGACGAGCCGGGGGCGAACCCGGGGCGCGTCCACCTGTTCACGGGCGACTCGCTCTTCCCGGGTGGCCTCGGCAGCACCGACCACGACGCCGCGCGGTTCGCGAGCCTTCTCGACGACGTGACCGAGCGGGTCTTCGCGCGGTTCGACGACGACACCCGGGTCTACCCGGGCCACGGCGCCGACACGACCCTGGGGGCCGAACGACCGCACCTGCCCGCCTGGCGCGCCCGGCGCTGGTGACCGGTCGCCGTCGGCCTGCTTGGATGGCGTCATGCCGTTCCACGCCGTGACCTATGTGTACGCCGACCGTCCCGCCGATCTCGACGCGCTGCGACCCGAGCACCGTGCGTTCCTGCGCGCCCTGCACGAGGACGGGACGCTGCGCGCGTCCGGCCCGCTGCCTGCCACGGCCGACGCGCGGGCGGGGGCGCTCCTGGTCCTCGAGGCCGCGTCGCCCGACGACGTCGGCCGCGTGCTCGACGCCGACCCGTTCGTCCGTGCCGGCCTCGTGGCCGAGCGGACGGTGCGTCCCTGGTCGCCCGTGATCGGCGACTGGGCCGACCGCGCCTGAGCGCCCGGTTCAGCCCTCGTCGCGCGTGCCGGCCGTGACGACGTCCGCGCCCTCCGCGGCCCGCAGGGCGCGCGTCTGCAGGAGGCTCGCCACCGTCGTCACGGCCAGCGCCCCGACGATCACGACGAGCGAGAGCCAGATCGGCACCGTGGGCACGGCCTCGACGTGCTGGCCGCCGTTGATGAACGGCACCGTGTTCTCGTGCAGCGCTTCGAGGACGAGCTTGACGCCGATGAAGCCGAGGATCACCGCGAGACCGATCGGCAGGTAGACCAGCCGTTCGAGCAGGCCGCCGAGCAGGAAGTACAGCTGGCGCAGGCCCATGAGCGCGAAGACGTTGGTCGTGAACACGATGAACGGGTCCTGCGTGAGGCCGAAGATCGCCGGGATCGAGTCGAACGCGAAGAGCAGGTCCGTGCTGCCGATCGCGAGGAACACGACGACGAGCGGCGTGAAGACCCGGCGGCCGTCCTCCACGGTGCGCACCCGACCGGCGTCGTACCGCGTGCCGATGGGCAGGACCCGGCGCAGGAGGCGGACGGCGCGGTTCTCCCGGTACTCCTCGGGCTCGTCGCCACCGACGACGAGCTTGACCGCGGTGTACACGAGGAACGCGCCGAACAGGTAGAACACCCACACGAACTGCTCGAGCACCGCGGCGCCGGCGAGGATGAAGGCGCCGCGGAGGACGAGCGCCACGATGATGCCCACCATGAGCACCCGCTGCTGCTGCGCCCGCGGCACGGCGAACCGCGCCATGATGAGGACGAACACGAAGAGGTTGTCCACCGAGAGGCTGTACTCGGTGAGCCAGCCCGCGTAGAACTCGCCCGCGGGCGCGCCGCCGCCGACCGCCGCCACGATCGCCCCGAAGACGAGCGCGAGCGCGACGTAGAAGCCGACCCACAGCGCGCTCTCGCGCACCGAGGGGACGTGGGGCCGCCGCCCGACGACGAACAGGTCGACGAGCAGCAGCACCCCCAGCGCCGTGAGCGACGCCCACTCGAACCAGAGCGGCAGCTCGTGGGTCACTCGGCGCGTTCCGGGCTCGGGTGCTCGCGCTGGTCCTCGGTCGCGACGAGGGCGCGGCGCCGGCGGTCCGCGACGAGGCTCGCGACGGTGGTGATGGTGAGCACGACCACGATGAAGCTCAGCGAGACGGGCGTCGAGATCTCCGGGATGGCCGTCACGTGCTCGCCCCCGTTGATGAACGGGACGGTGTTCTCGTGCAGCGCGTGGATGACCAGCTTGACGCCGATGAACCCGAGGATCGCCGCGAGGCCGTAGTTGAGGTACACGAGCCGGTCGAGGAGGCCGTCGATGAGGAAGTAGAGCTGGCGCAGGCCGAGCAGCGAGAACGCGTTCGCGGTGAACACGAGGTACGTCTCCTGCGTGAGGCCGAAGATCGCGGGGATCGAGTCGACCGCGAACAGCAGGTCCGCGCTGCCGATCGCCACCATGACGATGAGCATCGGCGTGATGAACCGGCGGCCGTCGATCTTCGTGGTGAGCTTGTCCTCGACGTACGTCTCGGTCGTCGGGAACAGGCGGCGCGTCAGGCGCAGCACGCCGTTCTCGTGGAACTCCTCGTCGTGGGAGGTGCCGGCGCGGGCCTGAGAGATCGCGGTCCAGATGAGGAACGCGCCGAAGATGTAGAACACCCAGGCCCAGTTCTCGATGATCGCGGCGCCCAGGAAGATGAAGATCGTGCGCAGGATCAGCGCCACGGTGATGCCGATGAGCAGCACCTTCTGCTGGTAGTCCCGCGGCACGCGGAAGCTCGTCATGATGAGGACGAAGACGAAGAGGTTGTCGACCGAGAGGCTCTTCTCGGTGATGTACCCGGCGAAGTACTCCCCGCCGTACGTGCCTCCCCACACCGCCCACACGACGCCGCCGAACAGGACGGCGATGGCGACGTAGGCGATCGACCAGCGTGTCGCCTCGCGCAGGCTCGGCGCGTGCGGGGTGCGCACGTGCCCGACGTAGTCCACCGCGAGCATCGCGACGATGGCGGCGACGGTGATGGCCCAGACCCAGATGGGGACGTCCATGCAGAGACCTCCGGTACGTAGGTGTGTTCGGGTACCGAAGGTCTCTTCCGCCACGCACCGCCACGCGCACCCGCACGGGACGCGGGCTGGTGGTTGCGGGACCGGTGACACCGGACCGACGACTGCGCCGGCCGTGATGACGACGTCACCGCGGAGGAATACTCCCCTTCAACGAGGTGCCAGCATAGGCCATGCGTCGCCCGCCCGCGGCGCGTGGTCGGCACGGTGGAGCCTCGACCTCGCCGTCGCGCCGGGCGCCGCACACCCCGTTCACTGGAGGCAGAACTCGTTGCCCTCGGGGTCGAGCATGACGATCGAGTACTCGCCGTCCTCCTCGACCTCACGCTGGACGGTGCCACCGCACGACACCAGGTGACGCGCGTGCCCACGGATGCGCGCGGCCCGCTCGTGCGCGTCAGCGGATCCCGCGCCGACGTCGACGTCGAGGTGGACGCGGTTCTTCGCGGTCTTGCGCTCGGGCACCCGCTGGAACCAGAGGCGCGGACCGACACCGTCCGGATCCACGAGCGCGTAGTGGTCGCCGAACCGCTCCGGAGGCAGACACACCCGTCGCCACGACCGTCTCACCGTCTGCCGACGCCGGTCACGCCGTCGCCGCGTGCATCTGCCGCAGCTCCTTCTTGAGCCCGCCGATCTCGTCGCGCAGCCGCGCCGCGAGCTCGAACTGCAGCTCCGCCGCGGCCGCGTGCATCTGGTCGCTCAGCTCCTGGATCAGGTCCGCGAGGTCGCTCGCCGCCGCACCCGCCAGCCGGCTGCCCGTGGCCGCACCCTCCTTGGGCCCGCCGGGGACCGGAGCCTTGCCCTTCGGGCCCTTGCCGGACTGCCGGTAGCCGCCCGCGAGGAGCTCGGCCGTGTCGATGTCCTCCCGTGCCAGCATGTCCGTGACGTCGGAGATCCGCTTGCGCAGCGGCGTCGGGTCCACACCGCGCTCGCGGTTGTACGCGATCTGCTTCTCGCGGCGGCGCTCCGTCTCCTCGATCGCCTCCTTCATCGCGGGCGTCATCTTGTCGGCGTACATGTGGACCTGGCCGGACACGTTGCGCGCCGCGCGGCCGATCGTCTGGATGAGCGACCTGGGCGAGCGCAGGAAGCCCTCCTTGTCGGCGTCGAGGATCGCCACGAGCGAGACCTCCGGCAGGTCGAGGCCCTCGCGCAGGAGGTTGATGCCGACGAGCACGTCGTACTGGCCCAGGCGCAGCTCGCGCAGCAGCTCCACGCGCCGCAGCGTGTCGACCTCGGAGTGCAGGTAGCGCACCCGGACGTCCTTCTCGAGCAGGTAGTCCGTGAGGTCCTCGGCCATCTTCTTCGTCAGCGTGGTGACGAGCACCCGCTCGTCCCGTTCGACGCGCTCGCGGATCTCGTGGAGCAGGTCGTCGATCTGCCCGGTGGTCGGCTTGACCACGACCTCCGGGTCCACCAGGCCGGTGGGTCGGATGATCTGCTCGACCACGCCGTCGGACATCGACAGCTCGTAGGACCCCGGCGTCGCCGAGAGGTACACGGTCTGCCCGATGCGCTCGACGAACTCCTCCCAGCGCAGCGGACGGTTGTCCATCGCGCTCGGGAGCCGGAAGCCGTGGTCGACGAGGCTGCGCTTGCGCGACATGTCGCCCTCGAACATCGCGCCGATCTGCGGCACGGTGACGTGCGACTCGTCGATAACGAGCAGGAAGTCCTCGGGGAAGTAGTCGAGCAGCGTGTTCGGCGCGGTGCCCGACGCGCGGCCGTCGATGTGGCGCGAGTAGTTCTCGATGCCGGAGCACGTGCCGATCTGGCGCATCATCTCGATGTCGTACGTGGTCCGCATGCGCAGCCGCTGCGCCTCCAGCAGCTTGTTCTGCGCCTCGAGCTCGGCGAGCCGCTCCGCGAGCTCCGACTCGATGGACGTGATCGCCCGCTCCATGCGCTCCGGGCCGGCGACGTAGTGCGTCGCCGGGAACAGGTGCACGTACTGCTCCGACCGCACGACGTCGCCCGTGAGCGGGTGCAGCGTCTGGATCGCCTCGATCTCGTCGCCGAAGAACTCGATGCGGATCGCGAGCTCCTCGTAGACCGGGATGATCTCGACCGTGTCGCCGCGGACGCGGAACGTGCCGCGCGTGAAGGCCATGTCGTTGCGCGAGTACTGCATGGTGACGAACTGCCGCAGCAGGTCGTCGCGCTCGACCTGCATGCCGACGTCGAGCCGCACCATGCGGTCGACGTACTCCTGCGGGGTGCCCAGGCCGTAGATGCACGACACGGAGGCGACGACGACCACGTCGCGACGCGTGAGCAGCGAGCTCGTGGCCGAGTGCCGCAGCCGCTCGACCTCGTCGTTGATCGACGAGTCCTTCTCGATGTAGGTGTCCGTCTGCGCGATGTACGCCTCGGGCTGGTAGTAGTCGTAGTACGAGACGAAGTACTCGACGGCGTTGTTCGGCAGCAGCTCGCGGAACTCGGTGGCGAGCTGCGCGGCGAGGGTCTTGTTCGGCGCCATGACGAGCGTCGGCCGCTGGAGCTGCTCGATGGTCCACGCCGTCGTCGCGGACTTGCCCGTGCCCGTCGCGCCGAGCAGCACGACGTCCTTCTCCCCCGCCCGCACGCGGCGCGTCAGGTCCGCGATCGCCGTCGGCTGGTCGCCGGAGGGCTGGAACTCGGAGATCACCTCGAACGGCGCCGCGGCGCGCTGCAGGTCGGTCACAGGACGCATGCGACCACGGTACGACCCGGCACCCACACGCGCGCCGCGGAGGACGCCGCGGGCGCCGGGCACGTCAGACGCCGCACGGTGCAGTTGGACGGTCGTCCAAGATCACCCGCCCCTGCGCTGTACGCCGGCCCGGCGAGCGCCTAACGTCGTCGTGCGGCGCGACGCGCCGCGGCCGAGGGGGCGGCCGACGCAGGCGGTGGACGACCACCGTCGTCCCGGCCGTACTGGAGCCCTGCATGCCTCGTGCCCGCGCACGCCGTCGCGCGCACCGCCTCGCCGCCTCCCTGCCCGTCGTCCTGCCCGTCGTCGCGGGCGCGCTCGTCGCGTCGGGTCTCGCCGTGACGGCGCTCGGCGCGTCCGCGACCGCCGCGCCCCTGCGTGCGGACGGCACGGTCATCTGCACCGCCGGCGCACCCGCGGCCCTGTCGACCGGCGAACCGCTCGCCACCGACACCGGCGTCGCGGTGCTCGTCGGCGGCTCGTACACCGCGCGGGCCGGCGCGAAGGAGTCGGAGGGCGTCCTGGCCGTGGTCGGCGACGTCCGCGTCGCGACGGACGACCTCCTCAACGTGGGCCGCGCCGGAGGCGGCTCGCAGATCGTCCCGCCCGCGGGCACGGCGATGCTCGTGGCCGGCGGGACGATCGACGCGACGGGCTCCACCGTGGACGTCGGCCACGGGATCGTCGGCGCCGACGCGTCCGGCGGCGACGTGGTCGCGGGCGGGGAGATCCGGCCCAGCTCCGCCTTCGAGACGAACGGAGGGGCGCTCCTGCCCCACCAGGGGGCCGACGTCGCCGACCTCCTGCGCCCGATGCGCGACGCGCTCGCCCCGCTCGCCGCGGACCTCGCCGCGCAGCCCGCGACGGGGACCACCACGCTCGCCGGCGACCTCCTCACCCTCACGGCCTCCGGCCCTGCCGAGGTCCACGTGTTCGACGTCCGGGCCGAGGACCTCGCCGTCGCCCGCACGCTGCTGTACGTCGGCACGGGGAGCTCGCCCGTCGTCGTCGACGTCTCGGGCACCGACGTGGACTACGGCGTGCTGCACACCGCCGTCGGCACGCTGCCCGCGCGCGTCGACGACCCCAGCGGCGCGTCGCTCGGGCCCGCTGCCACGCGAGTCCTGTGGAACTTCGCGGACGCCACGAGCGTCGACCTCGGCGACGGCACGACGACGAGCCAGCTCGTGGGCAGCGTGCTGGTCCCGCGCGAGGGCTCGGTCGTCCGGCAGCGCACCCACACGAACGGACGCCTGTGGGTCGGCGGCGACCTCGTCGTCGGCGGCGCGCCCGGCCTGGAGCACCACAACTACCCGTGGGTCGGCGCGGAGGGCGTCGACTGCGCACCGGCCCCCGCGCCCGAAGCCCCGGAGCCGGACGCGCCGGACCCCGCCGTCCCGGCCGACCCTCCCGTCACCGACGACACGGACGGCACGACCGACGTCGGGCCCGGCGAGCAGGGTGCCGACGACCACGCCCCGGAGCAGGCCCCGGTGCCCGGTGCGGCTCCCGACACGTCGGCCTCCCCTGCGCCGCTCCCCCTCCCGGCCGGCGCGGCGCTGATCGCCGCCGCCGACGCCGCGGTGTCCGCCTCGGGCGCGCAGGGCGGGGACGAGCTCGTCGCGACCGGCGCGTCGGCAGCACTCCCCGCGGCCGTCGCGGCGCTCCTGCTCGCCGCCGGGACGGCGACGCTGCTCACGGTGCGCTCCCGTCGACGCGCGACGGCACGCTGAGCAGAGGTCAGGCCTCGGCGCCGGCCGCGATCACCGGCTCGGGCTCGCCCGAGAGCGCCGCCCGGACCACCGTCGCGACGGCCCGCACCTGGGTGTCGACCGGCAGGACGTCCACGGCGGGGACGTGGACGAAGCCCGCCCGCATCCCCGGCACGGACCGGGCGTGGTGCATGAGCTGGTAGAACGTCGCGTTGCACACGTACGTCCCGGCGGTGTTGGAGACCTCCGCCGGGATGCCCTCGGCACGCAGCGCGGCGAGCGCGCCCTTGAGGGGCAGCCCCGACCAGTACGCGGCCGGGCCGCCGTCGACGACGGGCTGGTCGACCGGGGCCGCCCCGGCGTTGTCCGGGATCCGTGCGTCGACGACGTCGATCGCGATGCGCTCGAGCCGCACGCCGCGCGAGCCCCCCGCGAGGCCGAGCGCCACGACCACGGTGGGCGCGTGCTCGCGGATCGCGTCCGCGAGGACGGGCCAGGCGCCGTCGAACGTGACGGGCAGGCGCACCGCGACGACGTCCTGCCCGACGAGCTCGTCCGCGCGCGCTGCGAGCGCCTGCGCGGTGTCCCACGACGGGTTGGTCTCGTCGCCGCCGAACGGCTCGAACCCGCTGACGACGACCGTCACGCCTCGTCCTCGCTCTCCTCGTCGAGCTCCGTGGAGACCTTCTCCCACAGCGCGTCGACCTGCTCCCGCAGCGCGTCGGCGCTCCCCGCGCCGTCGAGGGTCACGTCGGCGGCCGCGAGACGGGCGTCGTCGTCGGCCTGGGCGGCGATGCGTGCGGCGGCCTCCTCCGAGGACAGGCCGCGCTCGGTGAGCCGACGCGTGCGCAGCTCGACCGGGGCGTGGACGACCACCACGAGGTGGAACCGCGCCGGGTCGCCGGTCTCCACGAGGAGCGGGACGTCGTGCACGACGACGGCCCGCGGGTCGGCGGCGGCGGCCGCGGCCTCCCGCTCGGCGGCGAGACGTCGCACCTCGGGGTGGACGACGGCGTTGAGCCGCTCGCGCGCGGCGTCGTCCGCGAAGACGATCGCTCCCAGGGCCTGCCGGTCCAGGGACCCGTCGGGCGCGAGGACACCGGTGCCGAACGACTCGACGACCTCGTCGAGGCCGACCGAGCCCGGCGCGACCGCCTCCCGCGACAGGACGTCGTAGTCGATGGCGACGGCTCCCCGCTCGGCGAGTCGTGCGAGGGCGACGGACTTGCCTGCCGCGATGCCTCCGGTCAGACCGATACGGAACATGCGCCCCATCCTGCCAGGGCGACGCCGCGCACGACGTGCGGGAGCGCGTCAGGCCGACGGCTCGCCGGCGAGGACCCGCAGGAGGCGGAGCAGCTCACGGCGGTCGGCGTCGCCGAGGCGGGCGAGCAGGGAACCTGCGCTGGAGGAGCGCACCGCGCCGACACGCTCGACGGTCTCGCGCCCGCGGGCGGTGAGCTCGACGAGGGTCGCGCGCCGGTCGTCGGGGTCGGGGATGCGGCGCACCAGCCCGGCCGCCTCCGCGTCGTCGACCTTGGAGGTCACCGAGCGCGGGGCGACGTCGAGCGCGGTCGCGACGGCACCGAGGCGGCAGGGCGTCTCGCAGCGCGCGAGGAACCGGAGCATGCGGAACTGTCCGGGCGTCGTGCCGACGGGTTCGAGCCGCGAGCCGGCCTCGCGCCGGACCGCGTGCAGCGCGGTGTGCAGGAGCGACAGGAACTCCCCCGCCTCGTCGTCCGAGGGCGCGGGCACCGGCTCGGGCGGGCTCTGGTCGGTCACGGGGCGAGCGTACTCGCGCGCACCGCGCCTTGTGCCTACCGCATTAGTGAGTTAGACTCACCATCGCTTTCGCGCGAGCGGCGCCCGCCCCCACGAGGTGCCCCCGCCCGCCGGCCCACCCCGGTCCCCGCGGACGACGAGCGCTCCCCACCCCCCGGGAGGCCCCATGACGTTCCCCTCGTCCTTCCCTGCGCACGGCCCAGGAGGTGGCGGCGGCATGCGCTCGTTCCGTCAGGACTCCACCGTCGCGCACCGCCGCCTGCAGCGCGGGACCGTGCACCGCGTCCTCGCGTTCGCCCGCCCGTACCGCCGCTGGCTCGCCGCGTTCCTCGCCCTCATCTCGGTCGACGCCGCGGCGGGCGCCGTGACCCCGCTCCTGTTCCGCCGCATCATCGACGTCGGCATCGCCGAGGACCGCACGGACGTCGTCGTCTCGCTCGCCCTCGTGGCGGCGGCCCTCGCCGTCCTGTCCGGCGGGCTCGGGGTCGCGCAGCGCTGGTTCTCGGCACGCATCGGCGAGGGCCTCATCGTCGACCTGCGCACCGCGGTGTTCGACCACGTCCAGCGCATGCCCCTCGCGTTCTTCAGCCGCACGCGGACCGGCGCGCTCGTCCAGCGTCTCAACGGCGACGTGCTCGGGGCGCAGCAGGCCTTCACGTCCACGCTGTCCAACGTCTTCTCCAACCTCCTCACGGTCGTGTTCGTGCTCGCCGCGATGCTCTCCATGTCGTGGCAGCTGACGCTCCTCGCCCTGACCCTCCTGCCCGCGTTCGTGCTGCCCGCGCGCTGGGTCGGCAAGCGCCTCGCGGCGATCACCCGCCAGAGCTACGAGCTCAACGCCGAGGCCGCCCAGACGATGAACGAGCGGTTCAACGTCGCGGGCGCCCACCTCGTCAAGGTGTTCGGTGACACGGGCCGGGAGTCGGCCCGCTTCGCGGCGCAGGCAGGACAGGTGCGTGACATCGGCGTCAAGCAGGCCATGTACGGGACGGTCTTCCGCGTCGGACTCACCGTCGTCGCGTCCGTCGCCGTCGCCATCGTCTACGGCATCGGCGGCGTCATGGCGATCGCCGGGTCCCTCACGGTCGGTACCGTCGTCGCGCTGACCGCGTACCTCGGCCGCCTCTACGGCCCCCTCACCGCGATGTCCAACGTCCAGGTCGACGTCATGACGGCCCTCGTCAGCTTCGAGCGCGTGCTCGAGGTCCTCGACCTGCAGCCCACGGTCGTCGACGCCCCCGACGCCGCGGACCTCTCCGACGACGTCGCCCGTGCCGGCGCGAGCCTCGAGCTCGACCGCGTCACGTTCCGCTACCCGTCGGCCACCGAGGTCTCCCTCGCGTCGCTCGAGTCCGTCGCCGTCGAGGGCACGGACCCCACGACGGACACGCTCGCGGACGTCTCGTTCTCCGTCCCGCCCGGCGCCATGGTCGCCCTCGTCGGGGCGTCCGGCGCCGGCAAGACCACGGTGTCCCAGCTCGTCACGCGCATGTACGACCCGACGGACGGCACCGTGCGCATCGCCGGACGCGACCTGCGCGAGGTCACCCAGGCCAGCCTGCACGACACCGTCGGCGTCGTCACCCAGGAGGCGCACTTGTTCCACGACACGATCGCCGAGAACCTGCGGTACGCCAAGCACGACGCGACCGACGCCGAGGTCGAGGAGGCGCTGCGCCGCGCGCACGTGTGGGACGTCGTCGCCGCGCTGCCGTCCGGCGTCCAGACGGTCGTGGGTGACCGCGGCTACCGCCTCTCCGGCGGCGAGCGTCAGCGGCTCGCCATCGCGCGCGTGTTCCTCAAGGCACCCGACCTCGTCGTCCTCGACGAGGCGACGGCCCACCTCGACTCCCGCAGCGAGGCAGCCGTCCAGGCCGCGCTCGCCGAGGCGCTGCGCGGTCGCACGTCCCTCGTCATCGCGCACCGCCTGTCGACCGTGCGCGCCGCCGACCTCATCGTCGTGCTCGACGCCGGCCGCGTCGTCGAGACCGGCACGCACGCCGACCTCCTCGCACGCGACGGCCGCTACGCCGAGCTGTACCGGACCCAGTTCGCGGACGCACCGACCGCCGCCGTCTGAGCGCATCGCCGTCGGCGCGGTCGCAGCGCGTCGGCCGTCGGAGCGCCGTCCGCCGAGGTGGCATCCACGGCCGGCGAACGGCGAAGGCCCGCCACCCCGGACGGGGTGACGGGCCTTCGTGCTGACCGGGTGCGACCACGAGGGCCGCGGGCCGGATCAGTTGCCGGTGAGCTTCTCGCGCAGAGCGGCGAGCGCCTCGTCCGAGGCGAGCGTGCCCGTGGCCTCGGCGGCCGGGGCCGACGAGTACGAGGTGCCACCGCCACCGCCGCCGCCACCGCTGGACGGCGCCGCGCCGGTGTCGCCGGACGCCGACTCGAAGTCGGCCCGCTGCGCCTCCGCGACCTGCTTGCGGTGCGCCTCCCAGCGCTCGTGGGCCTTGGCGTACTCCGCCTCCCACGCCTCGCGCTGCGTCTCGAAGCCCTCGAGCCACTCGTTCGTCTCGGGGTCGAAGCCCTCGGGGTACTTGTAGTTGCCCTGCTCGTCGTACTCCGCCGCCATGCCGTAGAGCGCGGGGTCGAAGTCCTCGGACTCGGGGTCGACACCCTCGTTCGCCTGCTTGAGCGACAGCGAGATGCGGCGACGCTCGAGGTCGATGTCGATGACCTTGACGAAGACCTCGTCACCGACGTTGACGACCTGCTCGGGCAGCTCGACGTGGCGCACGGCCAGCTCGGAGATGTGCACCAGGCCCTCGATGCCGTCCTCGACGCGCACGAACGCACCGAACGGGACGAGCTTGGTGACCTTGCCCGGCACGACCTGACCGATCGCGTGGGTCCGGGCGAACGTCTGCCACGGGTCCTCCTGCGTCGCCTTGAGCGACAGCGAGACGCGCTCGCGGTCGAAGTCGACGTCGAGCACCTCGACCGTGACCTCCTGGCCGACCTCGACGACCTCGGAGGGGTGGTCGATGTGCTTCCAGGACAGCTCGGAGACGTGCACGAGACCGTCGACCCCGCCGAGGTCCACGAACGCACCGAAGTTGACGATCGAGGAGACGACACCCGGGCGCACCTGACCCTTCTGCAGCGTCTGCAGGAAGGTGGAGCGGACCTCGGACTGCGTCTGCTCGAGCCACGCACGGCGCGAGAGGACCACGTTGTTGCGGTTCTTGTCGAGCTCGATGATCTTCGCCTCGATCTCCTTGCCGACGTACGGCTGGAGGTCGCGGACACGACGCATCTCCACGAGCGACGCGGGCAGGAAGCCGCGCAGACCGATGTCGAGGATGAGGCCGCCCTTGACGACCTCGATGACGGTGCCGGTGACGACGCCGTCCTCCTCCTTGATCTTCTCGATCGTGCCCCAGGCGCGCTCGTACTGCGCACGCTTCTTGGACAGGATCAGACGACCTTCCTTGTCCTCCTTCTGGAGGACGAGGGCCTCGACGGCGTCGCCGACGTTGACGACCTCACCGGGGTCCACGTCGTGCTTGATGGACAGCTCGCGGGAGGGGATGACGCCCTCGGTCTTGTAGCCGATGTCGAGGAGGACCTCGTCGCGGTCCACCTTGACGATCGTGCCTTCGACGATGTCGCCGTCGTTGAAGTACTTGATGGTCGCGTCAACGGCGGCGAGGAAGTCCTCCTCGGTGCCGATGTCGTTGACGGCAACCTGGGGTGCGGACTTCGCGGGGG
The DNA here is from genome assembly GCF_042670945.1 of Cellulosimicrobium sp. NPDC057127. Taxonomy (NCBI): domain Bacteria; kingdom Bacillati; phylum Actinomycetota; class Actinomycetes; order Micrococcales; family Promicromonosporaceae; genus Cellulosimicrobium; species Cellulosimicrobium sp. NPDC057127. Next base: position 152,207 of record NZ_JBHUUP010000003.1, on the reverse strand, counting down.
TAGAGATGGTCATTGAGTTCGATGCTCCGATGCGGACAGGGAAGTCGTACGGGTAGGGACGTGCGGCGATCGCGGTGCCGCCGGGCCCGGACAGGTCCGCTACCGTGACCCGAGCAGGATTCCCTGCACGGCCGTGGAGCGAGGTCCGACGTGGCGACGGGCGCAATGCACCGCCGTCCATCGTACGCGGCCCCCGCCGCGAGGGTCAACGCACGCCCTCGGGCGGGTCAGCGCCCGTCCCGCGCGCCCGTCCCGCGCGCCGTTCATGCCAGCACGTGCGCGACGCGCAGCAGCTCCGCCGGGACGCGCTTCGGCCGGCCCGCGACCTCGGACAGGGGCACCAGCTCGACGCGCTCGCCGCGCAGCGCCGTCATCACCCCGGTGGTCCCAGCGCTGACCGCGTCCACCGCCGCCACGCCGAAACGACTGCCGAGGATGCGGTCCGTCGGGGTCGGCTCCCCGCCGCGCTGCACGTGACCGAGCACGGTCAGGCGCGTGTCGAAGCCGGTGCGCTCGGCGATCTCGGCACTCACGCGCTCGCCCACGGAGCCCGCGACGATCTCGCCGAAGCGGCCGAGCTGCTGCGTGAACTCCATCGACGACCCCTCGCGCGGCACGGCACCCTCCGCCACCACGACGATCGAGAAGTTGGCGTGCGCCCGGTGGCGGTGACGCAGGAACTTCACGACCTGGTCGATGTCGAACGGCTCCTCGGGTGCGAGGACGACCTCCGCGCCACCCGCGATGCCCGCGTTCACCGCGATCCAGCCCGCGTGCCGTCCCATCACCTCCACGACCATGACGCGGTTGTGGCTCTCCGCGGTCGTGTGCACGCGGTCGAGGGCCTCCGTCGCGATGTTCACCGCGGTGTGGAAGCCGATCGACAGGTCCGTGCCCTCGACGTCGTTGTCGATGGTCTTGGGGATCGCGACGATCGGGACGCCCGCCTCGCCGACCCGGCTCGCGGCGTGCAGCGTGCCGTCCCCGCCGATGCAGACCAGGGCGTCGAGGCGCTCCGCCTCGACGGTCGCGAGCACCGCGTCCATGCTCCCGTCCTCGGCGGACGGGTGGAACCTCGCCGTGCCGAGAAGGGTGCCGCCCACGGGCAGCACGTTGCGGATGTCCTGCCGGCCGAGCGGGAACACGTCGCCGTCGACGACGCCGCGCCACCCGTTGCGGAAGCCGATGATGGTGTGCCCGTACTCCCCCGTCCCCTGCTTCACCACGGCACGGATCGCCGCGTTGAGCCCGGGGCAGTCGCCGCCCCCCGTGAGAAGTCCGATGCGCACCTGAGTCCTCCGTCTCGTCGTCGTCACGCGCCCTCGCGCCGTCCGGCAGGCGAGACGGGGCACCGGCCCCGCGGCGCCGCGTCGGCCCCACCCTAACGAGGATGTGGACCGTCCCTGTGACGCATCCCGCACTCCGGGCGCGTCGGCGACCAAGGTCCTCCCGCCACGGGACCATCCGCGCCGCGTGACCGAGAATGGCCGCGTGACGACGCCGCACCCCGACCGGTCCCCGCAGCAGGGCGCGCCCGGCCCGACGGCGCGCGCCGGCTACCACGACGTCCCCGCGGCGGAGGGCGGCCGGGCGGGCCGGTCGTGGTGGGACGCCAACGCGCGGGAGTACCTCGACGAGCACGGGGACTTCCTCGGCGCCGCGGACTTCTGCTGGTGCCCCGAGGGCCTGCGCGAGCGCGACGCGCACCTGCTCGGCGACGTCGCCGGACGCCGCGTGCTGGAGGTCGGCGCCGGCGCGGCGCAGTGCTCGCGCTGGCTCGTCGGCCAGGGCGCGCGCGTCGTCGCCACGGACGTCTCGGCAGGGATGCTCCGGGCCGGGCGAGAGCTCGACGCCCGCACGGGCGTGCGCGTGCCGCTCGTGCTGGCGGATGCCCGCCGGCTGCCGTTCGCCGACGGTGCGTTCGACGTCGCCTTCACGTCGTTCGGCGCCCTGCCGTTCGTGCCCGACGCCGAGGCGGTCCACCGCGAGATCGCGCGCGTCCTGCGCCCCGGGGGCACGTGGACGTTCTCCGTCACGCACCCCGTCCGGTGGGCGTTCCCCGACGACCCGAGCGCCCGTGGGCTCACGGCGAACCGCTCGTACTTCGACCGGCGCCCCTACGTGGAGTCGGACGCCGCGGGGCACGTCGTGTACGCCGAGTACCACCGCACGATCGGTGACCACGTGCGCGACGTGGTCGCGGCCGGGCTCGAGCTCGTCGACGTCGTCGAGCCGGAGTGGCCCGTCGACCACACGCAGGTGTGGGGCGGCTGGGGCCCGGAGCGCGGCGCCCTGCTCCCGGGCACGGCGATCTTCCGCACGCGCCGGCCCGGCTGAGCCGTCCCCGCCGGTGCGCGGTCGCGCGACGGGGACGGCCCGTCAGTGGCCCGCGTCGTGCCAGGTCGCGCCGGCGCCCACCGAGACGTCGAGCGGCACGTCGAGCTGCGCGGCGGCGCCCATCTCGGTGCGCAGCACGTCCTCGACGGCGTCGCGCTCGCCGGCCGCGACCTCGACCACGAGCTCGTCGTGCACCTGCAGCAGCAGGCGCGAGCGCAGCCCGCGGTCGTCGATCGCGCGCTGCACGCCGAGCATCGCCACCTTGATGATGTCGGCCGCGCTGCCCTGGATGGGGGCGTTGAGCGCCATGCGCTCGGCCATCTGGCGGCGCTGACGGTTGTCGCTCGTGAGATCGGGCAGGTAGCGCCGACGTCCGAGGATCGTCGCGGTGTACCCGGTCGCGCGGGCCTCGTCGACGACGCCGGTGAGGTAGTCGCGCACGCCGCCGAAGCGCTCGAAGTAGTCGTCCATGAGGGTCTGCGCCTCGCCGACCTCGATCGTCAGCTGCTGCGAGAGCCCGAACGCGGACAGCCCGTACGCGAGCCCGTACGACATCGCCTTGATCTTCGAGCGCATCGCCGGGGTCACGTCGGCCGCGGGGACCTCGAACACGCGCGACCCGACGTAGCTGTGCAGGTCCTCGCCCGAGCGGAACGCGTCGATGAGCCCTTCGTCGCCCGACAGGTGCGCCATGATCCGCATCTCGATCTGGCTGTAGTCGGCCGTCATGAGCGTCTCGTACCCCTCGCCCACGACGAAGGCCCGCCGGATCCGCCGGCCCGCCTCCGTGCGGATGGGGATGTTCTGGAGGTTCGGCTCGGTCGAGCTCAGCCGGCCCGTCGCGGCGATCGTCTGCTGGAACGTCGTGTGGATGCGCCCGTCGTCCGCGACGGACTTCAGCAGTCCCTCGACCGTCTGACGCAGCCGGGAGGCGTCGCGGTGCGCGAGCAGGTGCTCGAGGAACGGGTGCTGGGTCTTGACGAACAGGTCCGCGAGCGCCGACGCGTCCGTCGTCCAGCCCGTCTTGATCTTCTTCGTCTTCGGCATGGCCAGCTGGTCGAAGAGCACCTCCTGGAGCTGCTTCGGCGAGCCGAGGTTCACCTCGCGGCCGATGACGGCGTACGCCTCGGACGCCGCCGTCGCGACGAGGTCGCCGAAGTGCTGCTCGAGCTCCGTCAGGTAGGCGACGTCCGCGGCGATCCCGGTGCGCTCCATGCGCGCGAGCACACCTGTCAGCGGGAGCTCCAGGTCCGTGAGCAGGTGCGTCGCGCCGCGGTCGGCGAGCTCACCGGTGAGGACGTCGGCGAGCTGGGCCACGGCGAGAGCGCGCACGGCGTCGCGCTCGCGCTCCCCGCCGCCGTCGAGCGAGAGGTCGAGCGCACCCTGCGCGTCGTCCCCCGACTCGGTGTCGGCGCGCAGCTCGCGGTGCAGGTGCCGCACCACGAGGTCGCCGAGGTCGTACCCGCGCTGGTCGGGGTGGCACAGGTAGGCCGCGAGCTCGGTGTCGAACGCGACGCCGTGCAGCTCGTACCCCCGCGCCGCGAGCTCGTGGGAGGCCGGCTTGGCGCCGTGCACGACCTTGGGTCGTGCGGGGTCCCGCAGCCACGCGGCCAGCGCCTCGTCGTCCGCCGGGCCGAGGTCGGCGAGCTCGAACGCGACGGCCGACCCGGCGTCGTCGGACAGCGCGAGGCCCCAGGCGTCGCCGCCGCCGGGGACGGCCCTGCCCGACACGTCGACGCCGAGCCGGCGCTCGCCGTGCTCGGCCAGCCACGCGCCGAGCCCGCCGGGCAGCACGTCCGCGAGGTCGACGTCGAACCCCGACTCCACCTCGACCTCGCCCTCGGGGGCGATGGCGAAGAGCCGGTCGCGCAGGACGCGGAACTCGAGGGCGTCGAGGACGCGGTGCACGGCCTCGCGGTCCCAGGGCCGGGCGACGAGGTCGTCGGGCCCGACCGGGAGCTCGAGGTCGCGCAGCAGCGCGTTGAGGCGCCGGTTCGTGCGCACCTGCTCGAGGTGCGCGCGCAGGTTCTCGCCGGCCTTGCCCTTGACGTCGTCCGCATGCTCGAGCAGGGCGTCGAGCCCGTCGTAGGTGGTGATCCACTTGGCGGCCGTCTTCGGCCCCACCCCGGGGATGCCGGGCAGGTTGTCGGACGTCTCCCCGACGAGCGCCGCGAGGTCGGGGTAGCGCTCCGGCGGCACGCCGTACTTCTCGACGACCGCGGCCGGGTCCATGCGCGAGAGCTCGGAGACGCCCTTGCGGGGGTAGAGCACGGTGACGTCCGGCCCGACCAGCTGGAACGCGTCGCGGTCCCCCGAGCAGACGAGGACCTCCATGCCGGCCGCGGCCCCCTGGGTGGCGAGCGTCGCGAAGATGTCGTCGGCCTCGTAGCCCGCGCGCTCGAGCGTGGGGATGTGCAGGGCCTCGAGGATCTCCTTGATCAGCGGCACCTGGCCGCGGAACGGCTCCGGCGTGGACTCGCGCGTGCCCTTGTAGCTGGGCAGCAGCTCGGTGCGGAACGACTGGCGTCCCGCGTCGAACGCGACCGCGACGTGCGTGGGCTCCTCGTCGCGGAGCAGGTTGATGAGCATCGACGTGAACCCGTAGACGGCGTTCGTGTGCTGGCCCGTCGTCGTCGAGAAGTTCTCCGTCGGCAGCGCGAAGAACGCGCGGTAGGCCATGGAGTGTCCGTCGATGAGCAGCAGGCGGGGTCGCGCGGAGGTCGTCACGGGTGCCAACCTATCGCCCATGACCGACACCACCGGCGCTCCGCGCCACGGCTACGAGGCACTGGGGTTCACCACGGACGGGACGCTCATCGAGCGGACCGGGATCGAGGTCGAGGAGGTCGCGGCCGACCACGCCGCGGCACGCATGCCCGTCGCTGGCAACACGCAGCCGGCCGGGCTGCTCCACGGCGGTGCGTCGGTCGTCCTCGCGGAGACGCTCGGGTCGATGGCCGCGCAGCTGCACGCCGGTCCGGGCCGCGCGGCGGTGGGCGTCGAGGTCAACGCCACGCACCACCGGGGGGTGCGCGAGGGGTGGGTGCACGCGCAGGCGCGGGCGCTGCACCTCGGCCGCACGACCGCGAGCTACGAGATCGTCGTCTCGGACGACGCAGGTCGGCGCGTGTGCACGGCACGCCTGACGTGCATGATCCTCGACCGCGCCTGACGCAACCCGCGGCCGGCCGTCAGGAGGCCGGACGCCGGTGGTACTCGGCCTGGAACTCGCGCAGGTCGACCGGGCCGCTGAGCCCTTCGGTCCGTGCGCGACGGCGGCGCGCGATGAGGTCCTCCAGAGACCGCGCACCGCGGCGCACGGGTGCGAGATCGGCGGCGAGGCGTCGCTGCAGCACACCCGTCGCGACCACGCGGTGCCCGGCGACCGGGGCGAACCCGAGACGCGCGAGGAATCTCTGCACCCCGCGCGAGCCCGGGATCGGGACCGAGTAGACGTACGACGCGCCCTCGGAGGCGGCGAGCTCGGCCGTCGCGCTGAGCAGCGCGTGCCCCACGCCACGACGACGGGCTTCCTCACCGACGTAGATGGCCTCGACGTAGAGGCTCGGCTCGTCGGCGAAGAGGTGCGGGTCCAGGACGCGGGCGAGCACGAACCCGACGGGACGCTCGTCCTGGACCGCGGTCAGGACGCTCCCTCCGGGCAGGGCGAGCAGCACCGACAGGTGGCGCACCAGGCGGTCCTCGTCCGGGGCGCACAGCTGGGCGCCGGACGCGGACTCCGCCCGGGCCTCCGCGCAGAGCGCGGCGATCCGGGGCAGGTCGTCACCGGTCGCGGGCCTGACCTCCACTGCGTGGCGCACGTGTCCTCCTCGTTCGCACCGTGGACCGACGGGACCGAGCACGTGGGGGCGCGAGAACTCCACGTCGCTGTGTCTATGCCGTCGGCTGCCGACTGAGCACTACGTGGCGACCACGTCCACCGCCCCGGAACAGCTGGACGCCAGTCGAAGACGATAGCCCGCTCCGCCCGTCGTGACAAAGGGTCGTGCCGGGAGGGCGAAGACGCGGCCGCCGGCCGCTCGAGCGGCTCAGGCGCCGCCCACCTGCTCGATGACGGCGTCCGCGACCTCGCGCATCGTGAGCCGCCGGTCCATCGACGTCTTCTGGATCCAGCGGAACGACTCCGGCTCCGTCAGGCCCATCTTCGTCATGAGCAGGCCCTTGGCGCGGTCGACACGCTTGCGCGTCTCGAACCGCTCGGCGAGGTCCGCGACCTCCGACTCGAGCGCCGAGATCTGCGAGTAGCGCGAGATCGCGATCTCGACGGCCGGGAGCAGGTCGGCCGGCGTGAACGGCTTGACGACGTACGCCATGGCGCCCGCGTCGCGTGCCCGCTCGACCAGCTCGGCCTGCGAGAACGCCGTCAGCAGCACGACCGGGGCCGCGTGCGCCTTGCCGATCCGCTCGGCGGCGGAGATGCCGTCCAGCTCGGGCATCTTCACGTCCATGACGACGACGTCGGGCTTGAGCTCGAGCGCGAGCCGCACGGCCGTCTCTCCGTCCCCGGCCTCGCCGACGACCTCGAAACCGGCCTCGCGCAGCGTCTCCACCACGTCGAGGCGGATGAGCGCCTCGTCCTCCGCGACGACCGCGCGGCGCGCGGGACGACCCGTCGACGGCGGCGTCGGCTCGGCCGGCTCGGTCTCGATCATGGGGGGCAGGTCGAGCGGCGTCCTGTCCTCGGGCTGCGCTGTCTCGTCACTCACGGGGTTCATCGTAGTGCGCGCGCGGCCGTGACGGCGGACCTTTCGCGCGTCGCGGACTGTGATTCTCGCTCCAGCCCCGTCGGAGGACGCGCGGAGTTCCTCGTGCGCCGCGCCTGCGGATAGGCTCACCCCGCGCGGCCGCGCCCGTTCCCCGGGTGCGCCGCGGCCCGCCCCGATAGCCCAACTGGCAGAGGCAGTCGGCTCAAACCCGGCACAGTGAGGGTTCGAATCCCTCTCGGGGCACCGTGCGCGTCGAGCGAGCCCGGCCCGCGCGTCGACGACGGCGACGGGGACGGGGACGGGGACAATGGCGTCGTGCTCCACGTCACCACCCGGCCGGTCACCACACGAGCGCTGCCGCCGGGGTCGCCCGCCGGTGCTGCGGACGCCCGCGCCGTCGGCTCCCGTGCCGCCCGCTCCCGCGCGGCCTGGCACCTCGCGGCCGAGATCGTGCAGGAGGTCGCCGGCGTCGAGGTGGCGCCGACGCCGGTCCGCCGGTGCCGGACCTGCGGCGCAGCGGGCCACGGCAAGCCCGAGCTGCCGGCCGCCCTCGCGGCCGGGCTGCACGTGTCCGTGAGCACCGCGCCCGGCCTCGTCGCGGCCGCCGTCTGCGACACGGGGCCGGTCGGCGTGGACGTGGAGTCGGTCGCGGCGGTCGCGGCGGCGCCGGTCGCCGACGTGCTGCTGCACCCCCGTGAGCCCTCCCCCGCCGACCCGCGCGCGCTCGCGCGCACGTGGGTCCGCAAGGAGGCGCTGCTCAAGGCCACCGGCCACGGTCTCGTCGTCGCACCGTCCGCGCTCGTGCTGTCCGCCCCCGACGAGCCGCCCGCCCTGCTGCTGGCTCCCCCGCACCTCGGTCCGCTCGACGACGTCCGCCTCCTCGACGTCGCGGGGCTCGCAGGCGGGCACGTGGCCGCCGTGGCGACGCTCGCCCGGTGAGGCGGACCGCACCACCCAGGGGTCACGGCGCCGGGGGCAGCTCCGGCAGCGCGGTCTCGAGCAGCCAGGCGTCGAGGAGCGGGTCGAGGTCGTCGCGCGCAGCCCGGACGAGCTCGCGCAGGTCGTCCGTGGTCACCGACCCGTACCGGTGCTCGTCGGTCCACCGCCGCAGCAGCGCGAAGAACGCGTCGTCGCCCAGCTCCAGGCGCAACGCGTGCACCGCCAGCGCACCGCGCTTGTAGAGCCGGTCGTCGAACATCAGGTCCGGACCCGGGTCCGCGACGACGAGGTCCTGGGTGAGCGAGGACAGCCGGGCCCGCGCGGCGCGCGCGTGGTCGTCCGCCGGCTCGCGCCCGTCCGCCTCCGACCACAGCCACTCCGCGTAGCAGGCGAAGCCCTCGTTGAGCCAGATGTCCTGCCAGCGCGCGACCGACACGCTGTTGCCGAACCACTGGTGCGCCAGCTCGTGCGCGACGAGCCGGTCCCACGTCCCCTCGCCGTCGACGTGGTTCGCCCCGAACACCGACAGCCCCTGCGCCTCGAGGGGGATCTCGAGCTCGTCCTCGGTGACCACGACACGGTAGCCCTCGGGGAACGGGTACGGGCCGAACCTCTCCTCGAACGCGCGCATCATCGCGGCGTGCCCCGCGAGGTCCGTGCGGGCGTCGTCCCGCTGCGCCGCGTGCACGAGCGCGCTCTGCGCCACCGAGGCGTGCGCCTGCCCCGCCGGCACGAGGTCGATCTCGTCGAACCGGCCGACGAGGACCGTCGCGAGGTAGGTGCACATGGGCGCGGTCGGGCCGAACCGCCAGGTGCGCGTCGAGGCACGGCGGGCGACCTCGAGCAGGGGCCCGTTGGCGGCCACCACGTACCCGGCGTCCGCGGTGACGGAGATCTCGAACGTCGCCTTGTGCGCCGGGCCGTCGTTGCACGGGAACCACGTGGGCGCGCCGTCGGGCTGCCCGGCGACGAGCGAGCCCTCCGAGAGCTCCTCCCAGCCGACGTCGCCCCACGGGCCGATGGACGGGCGCGGGCGCCCGCCGTACGCGATCTCGAGCCGCAGGGCCGTCCCGCGGGCCACGGTGCGGCCGAGCCGTACGCGCAGGCGGTCCGCGCCCTGCGAGAAGCGCGCGGGCGACCCGTCGACCGTGACGCGCGACGCGCGCAGGTGGACCAGGTCGAGCTCGACGGCGTCGACGTCCGCGTCCAGGACGACGTCGAGCGTCGCGAGGCCGTCGAGGCGGTTGGGACGCACGCGGTACGTCAGGTCGAGGCCGTACCGGTCCACGTGGTGCTCGGTCGACCCGCGGTGCGGGGCGTACGGGTCGGGGGCGTTCGGCGAGCGATGACGGCGTGCCACGTTCCGCAGTCCTCCAGGGTCGGGTCGCCGCATCGTACGCGACGGGGTCGCACCACCGTCCCCGACGTCAGGCCGGGTCGCGCGTCCACGGGACGATCGGGTTGCCGTGCCACCGGGAGCCGGCGGGCACGAGCTCACCACGCATCACGAGCGACGCCGGGCCGACACGGGCGCCGTCCGCCACGACGGACGCCGGCAGGACCACGCCGTGCGGCCCGACGGACGCGCCCGTGCCGACGTGCACGGTGCCGAGGCTCATCACGCGGTCGTGGAACAGGTGGGTCTGCAGCACGCACCCCCGCCCGACGGTCGACCCGTCGGCGAGGTGCACGAGGTCCGCCTCCGGGAGCCAGTAGGTCTCGCACCAGACGCCGCGGCCGACCCGCGCACCGAGGGTGCGCAACCAGACCGTGAGCAGCGGCGTGCCGTACACGTGCTCGGCGAACCACGGCGCGGCGACGGTCTCCACGAACGTGTCCTGGAGCTCGTTGCGCCACACGAAGGTGCTCCACAACGGGTGGTCGCCCGCGCGGAACCGGCCGACGAGGAGCCACTTGACCGCCGTCGTCAGGAGGGCACCCGTCACGCCCGCGGCCAGCAGGACCACGCCGGACCCGAGCGCCGCCGCGCCGTAGCCGCCGGCGTCCACCACGGCCTGGAGCACGAGGACGACCGCGACCGCGAGGCCCGCGGAGCACACGAGCGCCGACCACCGCAGCGCCTCGACGGCGCCGCGCGCGACGAGCAGGCGCGTGGGCGGCGAGAAGGTGCGGGACTCGTCCGCCCCCTCGGACGCGACCCGCCGCAGCCGCGTGGGCGGGCTCCCGAGCCACGACGAGCCCGACCGGGCCTTCGCGGGCGCGGCCGACAGGACCGCCACGAGGCCGTTCTTGGGCACCGACCGGCCCGGCGCGGTGATCCCCGAGTTCCCGAGGAACGCCCGCTTGCCCACCCGCGCGCGGGCGACGCGCACCCAACCGCCGCCGAGCTCGTACGGGGCGACCATGGTGTCGTCGGCGAGGAAGGCGCCGCGCGAGACCTCCATCATCGACGGGAGCCCCACGACCGTGGAGGCCTCGACGTCGCGTCCCACGCGCGCGCCGAGCAGCCGCAACCACGCGGGCGTCACGACGCTCGAGTAGAGCGGGAACAGCGCCGTGCGCGCGGAGTCCATGAGCCGCTGCGTGACCCACGCCTGCCAGCCCCGGCGGCTGTGCGCCGCGTGGAAGCCCTCGTGGAGGCCGAGCGCGAGCAGCCGGACGCACCCGAGCGTCAGCAGCGCGTAGGCCGCCGCGCCCGCGAGGGCCGCCAGCGGGAGCCGTGCCGCGAGCGGACCGAGCAGCGCCGAGACGTCCGTCGCGCCCGCCGTGGGCACGCCCGCGACCAGCACCACCAGCCCGGTGGCGACGGCCACGACCGGCAGGAGGCTCAGCGCGACGCCGCTCACGCCGTACGCGAGCGCCCAGCGTCGTCGGCGCGGCGGCCGGGCCGCCGGCCAGGGGTGCCGCACCTCGCTGCGCACCCGTACCGCGGGCGACCCCGCCCAGTACTCGCGCGCGCCCACGCGCCCCGACACGCAGGACCCCGCGGCCACGTCGGCGCCCTTGCCGATCCGCGCGCCCGGCAGCAGCGTCGACCGCGCACCGACCGTCGCGCCCGCGCCGACGCGGACCCGTCCCAGGTGGAGCGTGTCGCCGTCGACCCAGTACCCCGACAGGTCCACCTCCGGCTCCACGGCGCACCCCGCGCCGAGAGTGAGCATGCCCGTCACCGGCGGGAGGGTGTGCAGCTCGACCTGCGGGCCCACCTTCGCGCCGAGCAGGCGCGCGTACAGACCCACGAGCGGCGCACCGGCGACCGTCACGCCGCCGGCCGCGCCGACGAGCCCCTCGGCGGCCCACAGGCGCAGGTGGACGCCGCCCCCGCGCGGGTAGCGTCCCGGGCGCACGCCCCGCAGCAGCAGGCGCGCGCCGCCCGCCGCGACGAGAAGGCGCCCCGGCGGGCTCACGAGCACGACCCAGCCGGCCACGACCCACCACCACGAGACCGGGTGGAGGAACGCGAGGGGCGTCGTCGCGGCCAGGACGTTGTTGATCGCGGCCACACCCGTCAGCCAGCGCAGCCCCGCGAGCGTGCGCAGGGCGAGCAGCACGAGCAGCTGCACGGCCTGCGTGCGCCGGGCGACCGGGACGGCCGGTCCTGCCGGCGGCTCGGCCGCGCCGGACGGACCGGCCGTGCGGGCCGCAGCACCGGCCTCGCGCTCCACCAGCGCCGCGAGCTCGCCGACGGACGGGTTGTCGTACAGGTCGGCGACCGTGAGGCTCGGCAGGCGCTCCCGCAGGGCCGAGACCACCTGCGCCGCGGTGAGGCTCCCCCCGCCGAGCTCGAAGAAGTCGTCGTCGGCGACCTGCGGCGCCGCGCCGAGCACCCCGTGCCACACCTGCGCGACCCACTCCTCGGTCGCGCTCAACGGTTCCGCGCCCTCCACCGGACGGGACTCGGCCGCGAGCTGCGACCCCTCGGGAAGAGGCCACGGCAGCGCGTCGCGGTCGACCTTGCCCGACGTGCGGGTCGGGATCTCGTCGACCACCGCGAGCAGCGGCACGAGCGCGGCGGGCAGCGTGCGGCGCAGCGCGTCCACGCCGGCGCGCGCGTCGAGCGGCTGGGCGCGCGACGGGTCGGCCACCAGGTACCCCACGAGCACCTGGTTCCCCGCGTCCGAACGGCGTACCGCGCTCGCGGCGGCGCTCACGCCGTCGAGGCCGAGCAGCGCGGCGTCGATCTCGCCGAGCTCGATCCGACGCCCGCCGACCTTGACCTGGTCGTCGGCTCGCCCGACGAACAGCAGCCCTGCGTCGTCGCGGACCACGAGGTCGCCGCTGCGGTAGGCGCGGTCCCAGCCCAGCCCGGGGTGCGGCGCGTACTTCTCGGCGTCCTTCCCGGGGTCCAGGTAGCGCGCGAGGCCCACCCCGCCGATGACCAGCTCGCCCGTGCCGCCCGGCGGGACCGGCGCGCCGTCGGGACCGACGACCGCGAGGTCCCAGCCGTCGAGCGGCAGCCCGATCCGGACCGGCCCCTCGCCGTCGAGCGGCGCCGCGCACGCGACGACGGTCGCCTCGGTGGGGCCGTAGGTGTTCCACACCTCGCGGCCCGGCACGGCCAGGCGCGCCGCCAGCTCGGGCGGGCAGGCCTCGCCGCCGAAGATCAGCAGGCGGACGGAGCGCAGCGTCTCGGGCGGCAGCAGCCCGGCGAGCGTCGGGACGGTCGAGACCACGGTGATGCCCTGAGCCGCGATCCACGGTCCCAGGTCCGCGCCCGTGCGCACGAGCGACCGCGGCGCGGGCACCAGGCACGCCCCGTGCCGCCACGCCAGCCACATCTCCTCGCACGAGGCGTCGAACGCCACGGACAGGCCCGCGAGCACCCGGTCGCCCGGTCCGAGCGGCGCGTCCCGCAGGAACAGGCGCGCCTCCGCGTCGACGAACGCCGCGGCGCTGCGGTGGCTCACCGCGACGCCCTTGGGCGTGCCGGTCGAGCCCGACGTGAAGATGACCCACGCGTCGTCCTGCAGCCCCGGCGCCTCGCCGGCCCGTGCACCGGGCTCCGCTCCCGGCGGCACGGCCAGGCGGGCGTCGTCCCCGACGACCGCGCGCACCCCCGCCTCCGTGAACACGAGCTCGGCCCGCTCCTCGGGGTCGTCCTTGTCCACCGGGACGTAGGCCGCCCCGGCCGTGAGGATCGCGAGGATCGACAGGTACAGGTCCGCGCGGCCGGACGTCGCGCGCACGCCGACCCGCTCACCCGGCCCGACACCCTGCTCCACGAGCCGTGACGCGCGGACCTCGACCTCGCGCAGCATCTGCGCGTACGTCAGGACCGTGCCGTCGTCGATCGCGGGGGCGTCCGGGTGCTCGTGCGCCGTGGCGGCGAGGACCTCCAGGAGCGTGCGGGGTGCGGGGGCCCGGGTCGCCGCGAGGAGCGGGTCGGGCGTCGTGGTCGGGTGCGGCACGCTGCTCCTGCTGTGGGACGGTCGGTCGCGCGAGGTTAGCGGCTCCAGGTGGACGGCGGGCGAACGTCCGGTGACGGCGTGGCGCGAGTCGAGGACGCCGGCAGGCACGACGACGCCCGGGTCGCGCACCGTGGGGTGCGCCACCCGGGCGTCGACCGGTGCACCCTCACGGGTGCGCGGGGATCACTTCAGCGTGTCGGAGTGGTCGCCGATCTTGTGCACGAGGATCGAGTTCGTCGTGCCCGGCTGCCCCACCGGCGCCCCCGAGACGACGACCACCAGGTCGCCGACCTCGGCCAGGCCGTTGGCCTGCAGCGTCGTGTCGACCTGGCCCACCATCGCGTCGGTGTTCTCGACCTCGGGGACCTGGTACGTCTGCGTGCCCCACGACAGCGACAGCACGTTGCGCACGTGCTCGCGCGGCGTGAACGCCAGCAGCGGGATCGACGAGCGCAGACGCGACATGCGCCGCGCCGAGTCGCCGGACTGCGTGAACGTCACGAGGTACTTGACGCCCAGGATCTCGCCGATCTCCGCGGCGGCGCGGGTGATGGCGCCACCGCGCGTGTGCGGCGTCGAGCCGAGCGGGGCGATCCGCTCGCGGCCCGCCTCCTCCGTCGCCTCGATGATGCGCGCCATGGTCTGCACCGTGACGATCGGGTAGTCGCCGACGCTCGTCTCGCCCGAGAGCATGACCGCGTCCGCGCCGTCGAGCACGGCGTTGGCGCAGTCGGACGCCTCGGCGCGCGTCGGGCGGGGGTTGGTCGTCATCGACTCGAGCACCTGCGTCGCGACGATCACCGGCTTCGCGTTGCGACGCGCGAGCTCGACGATGCGCTTCTGCACGAGCGGGACCTGCTCGAGCGGCAGCTCGACCGCGAGGTCGCCGCGGGCGACCATCACGCCGTCGAACGCGTCGACGATCTCGGCGAGGTTGTCGACGGCCTGCGGCTTCTCGATCTTGGCGACGACGGGGACCGTGCGGCCCTCCTCCGCCATGATCTGCGCGACGTCGTCGAAGTCCTTCGCCGACCGCACGAACGACAGGGCGATGAAGTCGGCGCCGAGGCGCAGCGCCCAGCGCAAATCCTGCCGGTCCTTGTCGGACAGCGCGGGCACGGAGACCGCCACGCCCGGGAGGTTGAGGCCCTTGTTGTTGGACACGGGGCCCGCGACCTCGACGCGCGTCACCACGCGCGGGCCGTCGACGGCGGTGACCCGCACGAGCACCTTGCCGTCGTCGATGAGGATCGGGTCGCCGACGCGCGCGTCGCCCGGCAGGCCCTTGTGGGTCGTCGAGACGAGCTCCTTGGTCCCCACGACGTCCTCGGTCGTGATGGTGAACTCGTCGCCGACCTCGAGCCAGTGCTTCTCGTCGTCGGCGAACCGGCCCAGACGGATCTTGGGGCCCTGGAGGTCGACGAGCACGGCCACCGACCGGCCCGACGCCTCCGCCGCGGCGCGCACGCCGTGGTAGACGGCCTCGTGCTCCTCCGCGCTGCCGTGGCTGCGGTTGATCCGGGCGACGTCCATGCCGGCGTCGACCAGCGCCCGGAGCTGCTCCGGCGACTCGGTCGCGGGTCCGATGGTGCAGACGATCTTTGCTCTGCGCATATCTCCAGCCTCTAGTTGTCGGTCCGGCGGCGAGCCGGCCGTCGCGGGGTGCCCCTCCCAAGGATGCCCCGCACATCGTCCCGGCGCCGGGCACGGCACCGGGTGAACGTCAGGCGCGCAGCGACACGGTGCTCGCGCGAACCGGCGCCGGAAGCTCGGTCCCACCCTGCAGGTAGGCGTCGACGGAAGCCGCCGCCGCCCGACCCTCGGCGATCGCCCACACGATCAGCGACTGACCACGGCCGGCGTCGCCGGCCACGAAGACCCCGGGCAGCGTCGACGCGAAGTCGTCGTCGCGCGCCACCAGGCCCCGGCCCGTGAGACCCGCCTCGGCCTGCTCCGTCAGCGTGCCGGTCTCGGGTCCGGTGAAGCCCATGGCGACGAGCACGAGGTCCGCCGGGATCTCCCGCTCCGTCCCGGCGCGCGGCGCGCGCCGGCCGTCCGGCAGGTACTCGGTCTCGGCCACGCGCAGCGCCCGGACGTTCCCGTGGCCGTCGTCGAGGAACTCCACCGTCGAGGCGAGGTACTCACGCTCGCCGCCCTCCTCGTGCGACGAGGAGACCTCGAAGACGATCGGGTCGGTCGGCCACGGCTGGCTCGCCGGCCGCTCGAGCGGCGGCTGCTTGCCGATGGCGAGCGTCGTGACGCTCGCCGCCCCCTGGCGCAGCGAGGTGCCGAGGCAGTCCGAGCCGGTGTCGCCACCGCCGATGACGATCACGTGCTTGCCGGTCGCCGTGATCTGGTCCGGGACCTCGCGCCCCGCCACGACCGCGTTCGCCTGGTGCAGGAACTCCATCGCGAAGTGGACGCCGTCGAGCTCCCGGCCCGGGATCGTCAGGTCGCGAGGCACCGTGGCTCCCGTCGCGACCACGACGGCGTCGAAGCGAGCGCGCAGCTCGTCCCACGTGATGTCGACGCCGATCTCGACGCCCGGGCGGAACCGCGTGCCCTCCGCCTCCATCTGCGCGATGCGGCGGTCGATGTGGGACTTCTCGAGCTTGAAGTCGGGGATGCCGTAGCGCAGGAGGCCGCCGATCGCGTCGTCCCGCTCGTAGACGGCCACAGTGTGCCCCGCGCGCGTCAGCTGCTGGGCAGCGGCGAGCCCGGCGGGTCCGGAGCCGACGACGGCCACGGTCCAGCCGGTCAGGCGCTGCGGCACCTGCGGCGTGACGTACCCGCGGGCGAACGCCTGGTCGATGATCGACACCTCGACGTTCTTGATCGTCACGGCCGGCTGGTTGATGCCGAGCACGCAGCTCGACTCGCACGGCGCCGGGCACACGCGACCGGTGAACTCGGGGAAGTTGTTCGTCGCGTGGAGGCGGTCGATCGCGTCGACCCACTGCTCGCGGTACACGAGGTCGTTCCACTCGGGGATGAGGTTCCCGAGCGGGCAGCCCTGGTGGCAGAACGGGATGCCGCAGTCCATGCAGCGCCCCGCCTGCTCCTTGAGGAAGACCTGGCCCTCCTCGAGGTGGGCGTGCACGTCCTTCCAGTCGCGCAGGCGCACGGCCACGGGCCGGTTCGGCGGGAGCTCGCGCTCGCGCACCTTCAGAAAGCCACGGGGGTCAGCCACGGGCCACCTCCAGAATCTGGTCCCACACGCCCGGCGCGGCCGGGTCGAGCCCCGCCGACTCGGCCTTGTCGAGCGCCGAGCGCATGCGCGCGAAGTCGGTCGGCAGCACGCGGGTGAACCGCCGCGCCGCCGCGGAGAAGTCGGCCAGGAGCTCGGCAGCCAGCGGCGAGCCGGTCTCCTCCTGGTGGCGGCGCACGAGCTTCTCGAGGAACGCCACCTCGTCGTCCTCCAGCGGGCCGAGCCCGAGCTCCCCGGTCGAGAGGGCGCTCGTGTTCAGAGCCTCCTCGCGCAGGTCGAGGACGTACGCCGTCCCGCCGGACATGCCGGCACCGAAGTTGCGGCCCGTCGGGCCGAGGACGACGACGGTGCCGCCGGTCATGTACTCGCAGGCGTGGTCGCCCACGCCCTCCACGACGAGCGTCGCACCGGAGTTGCGCACGCCGAAGCGCTCGCCCACGCGTCCGCGCAGGAGCACCTCCCCGGACGTCGCGCCGTACCCGATCACGTTGCCGGCGATCACGTTGCTCGACCCGGTGAGGACCGCGTTGCGGTCGGGCCGCACGACGATGCGGCCGCCCGACAGCCCCTTGCCGACGTAGTCGTTGGCGTCGCCGAACAGGCGCAGCGTGACGCCGCGCGGGACGAACGCCCCGAACGACTGGCCCGCCGACCCCGTCAGGGTGACGTCGATGGTGTCGTCGGGCAGTCCGTCGCCCCGGAAGCGCTTGGTCACCTCGTGGCCGAGCATCGTGCCGACCGTGCGGTTGACGTTGCGCACGGGCAGGGCGATCCGCACCGGTTCGCGCCGCTCGAGCGCGTCCGCGGCGAGCGCGACCAGCTGGTTGTCCAGGGCCTTGTCCAGGCCGTGGTCCTGCGTGGTCGTGTTGCGCAGCGACGAGCCCTCGACCGGCACGGGCTTCTCGAGCACCGGGCCCAGGTCGAGGCCCTGCGCCTTCCAGTGGTCAACGGCCTTGCGGGTGTCGAGCAGCTCGACGTGGCCGACGGCCTCCTCGAGCGTGCGGAAGCCCAGGCGGGCGAGGTACTCGCGCACCTCCTCGGCGATGAACTCGAAGAAGTTCACGACGAACTCGGGCTTGCCCGTGAACCGCGCGCGCAGCTCGGGGTTCTGCGTGGCGACGCCCACCGGGCACGTGTCGAGGTGGCACACGCGCATCATGATGCAGCCGGACACGACCATCGGGGCCGTCGCGAAGCCGAACTCCTCGGCCCCGAGCAGCGCCGCCACGACGACGTCGCGACCGGTCTTCATCTGCCCGTCCACCTGCACGACGATGCGGTCGCGCAGGTTGTTGAGCACGAGCGTCTGCTGGGTCTCGGCGAGGCCGATCTCCCACGGCGTACCGGCGTGCTTGAGCGACGTCAGCGGGCTCGCGCCCGTGCCGCCGTCGTGGCCGGAGATCAGCACGACGTCCGCGTGCGCCTTGGACACGCCCGTCGCGACCGTCCCGACGCCGAACTCGGAGACGAGCTTGACGTGGATCCGGGCCGAGGGGTTCGCGTTCTTCGCGTCGTGGATGAGCTGCGCGAGGTCCTCGATCGAGTAGATGTCGTGGTGCGGCGGCGGCGAGATGAGGCCGACGCCCGGCGTCGAGTGCCGGGTCTTCGCCACCCAGGGGTACACCTTGTGCCCGGGCAGCTGACCGCCCTCGCCGGGCTTGGCGCCCTGGGCGAGCTTGATCTGGATGTCGTCGGCGTTCGTCAGGTACTCGCTCGTGACGCCGAAGCGTCCCGACGCGATCTGCTTGACGCGCGAGCGGCGCTCCGGGTCGTACAGCCGCTCCGCGTCCTCGCCGCCCTCACCCGTGTTCGAGCGCCCGCCGAGACGGTTCATGGCGATCGCGAGGGTCTCGTGGGCCTCCGCCGAGATGGACCCGTAGGACATCGCGCCCGTGTTGAACCGCTTGACGATCTCGCTCACGGGCTCGACCTCGTCGAGCGGCACGGCGGGACGCTCGCCCTCGCGCATCGCGAGCAGCCCGCGCAGCGTCATGAGACGCGACGACTGCTCGTCGACGCGGTGCGTGTACTGGCGGAAGATGTCGAACCGGCGCTCGCGCGTGGAGTGCTGGAGCCGGAACACCGTCTCCGGGTCGAACAGGTGCTCCTCGCCGTCACGACGCCACTGGTACTCGCCGCCCGTCGCCAGGCTCACGTGCGCCTGGTGGTTGCCGGACGCCGGGTACGCCTCGGCGTGCCGCGCCGCGACCTCCGCCGCGATCACGTCGAGGCCGACGCCGCCGAGGCGCGAGGTGGTCCCGGCGAAGTAGTCGTGCACGAGGTCGTGCGAGAGCCCGACGGCTTCGAAGACCTGGGCGCCGCGGTAGGAGGAGATGGTCGAGATGCCCATCTTGCTCATCACCTTGAGCACGCCCTTGCCGAGCGCCTTGATGAGGTTCCCGACGGCCTTCTCCGGGTCGACCGCGAGGTAGCCGCGACGGGCCAGGTCCTCGACGGTCTCCATGGCGAGGTACGGGTTGACGGCGGCCGCGCCGTAACCGATGAGGAGCGCGACGTGGTGCGTCTCGCGCACGTCGCCCGCCTCGACGACGAGGGACACCTGGGTGCGGGTGTGCCGGCGCAGCAGGTGGTGGTGGACGGCGCTCGACAGCAGCAGCGACGGGATCGGCGCGAGGTCCGAGTCGGAGTCGCGGTCGGAGAGCACGATGAAGCTGGCGCCCGCCTCGACGTGCGCGTCGACCTCCGCGAAGATCTCGTCGAGGCGCGCGAGCAGCGCCTCTCCCCCGCCGGACACGCGGTACAGGCCCTTGACCGTGACCGAGCGGAACGTGCCGGCCAGGCGCGGGTCCTTGTCGACGCGGATGATCTTGGCGAGCTGGTCGTTGTCCAGCACCGGGAACGGCAGCACGAGCTTGCGCGCGTGGTCCGGCGTGTCGACGAGCAGGTTCGGCTCGGGGCCGATCGCGCCGCCGATCGAGGTCACGAGCTCCTCGCGGATCGCGTCCAGCGGCGGGTTGGTCACCTGCGCGAACATCTGCGTGAAGTAGTCGAAGAGCAGGCGCGGTCGCTGCGAGAGCACGGCGATCGGCGTGTCGGTGCCCATCGCGCCGAGCGGCTCCGCGCCGGTGTTGCCCATCGGCGTGAGGATGACCTTGAGCTCCTCCTCCGTGTAGCCGAAGGCACGCTGGCGGCGCTGCACGGACGCCGGGCTGTGCGCGACGTGCTCGCGCTCCGGGAGCTGGTCGAGGTACACGGAGTTCTCCGCGACCCACCGCGCGTAGGGACGCTGCGCGGCGAGCTGGGACTTGATCTCCTCGTCCTCGATGATCCGGCCCTGGCCGGTGTCGACGAGGAACATGCGGCCCGGCTCGAGGCGGCCCTTGCGGACGATCGTCGCCGGGTCGAGGTCCAGCACGCCGGCCTCGCTCGCGAGCACGACGAGCCCGTCCTCGGTGACCCAGTAGCGGCCCGGGCGCAGCCCGTTGCGGTCCAGCACGGCACCGATGAGGGTGCCGTCGGTGAAGTTCAGGCACGCCGGACCGTCCCACGGCTCCATGAGCGCCGCGTGGTACTCGTAGAACGCGCGCAGGTCCGGGTCCATCGCGGCGTGGTTCTCCCACGCCTCCGGGATCATCATGAGCACGGCGTGCGGCAGCGGGCGGCCCGACAGGTGCAGGAGCTCGAGCACCTCGTCGAAGCTCGCCGAGTCGCTCGAGCCGTCGGAGCACACGGGCAGCAGCGGGGCGAGGTCGCCCAGCGCGTCCGACGCCAGCGTGCCCTCGCGCGCGGCCATCCAGTTGCGGTTGCCGCGCACCGTGTTGATCTCGCCGTTGTGCGCGATCATCCGGAACGGCTGCGCGAGCGGCCACGACGGGAACGTGTTCGTCGAGAAGCGCGAGTGGACCAGCGCGATCTCGCTCGCGTAGCGCGGGTCGGACAGGTCCGGGAAGAACGGCTCGAGCTGGGCCGTCGTGAGCATGCCCTTGTACGTCAGCGTCCGCGCGGACAGCGACGCGAAGAACAGGCCGAGCTCGTTCTCCACCCGCTTGCGCAGCCGGTACGCGCGGCGGTCGAGGTCCACGCCCGCGAGCTCGCGCGCCGGGTCGGCGACGACGAGCTGGCGGAACGTCGGCATCGAGGCGCGCGCGGAGGGTCCGACGAGGTCGGCCGTCACCGGCACGTCGCGCCAGGCGAGGACGTCGAGCTTCTCCTCCGCGGCGATCGCCTCGACGCCGCGGACGGCTGCGGCCGCCGCCTCGGCGTCCTGCGGGAGGAAGGCCGTGCCGATGGCGTAGTGACCGGCGGGAGGCAGCTCGGCGTCGACGACGTCGCGTACGAACGCGTCCGGGATCTGCGTGAGGATCCCCGCGCCGTCGCCGCTGTTCTCCTCGGCGCCGACCGCGCCGCGGTGGTCGAGGTTGAGCAGGGCCGTCAGGCCCGCGTCAACGATGTCGCGTCCGGGCGTACCGCGCAGCGTCGCCACGAAGGCGACGCCGCAGGCGTCGTGCTCGGCGGCGGGGTCGTACAGACCGAGAGCCGTGGGAGGAGCGGCCAGGGCGGGTGCCCGGTACGCGTCCCGGTACTGCGGCGTGGTCATCAACACCGTCCTCACAGGCGCCCGGCCACGCAGGCCGAGCTCATTCCAGCTGGGGGGTTTCGGGACGTCATCGGCCCTACGGACATGATGGGACCCACCGGGCGGTCGCCCGGGCGGTGTCCTACGGGGTGACGGATGCTCACCGACCTGGGTCTGGTCGCGCGGCATCTGCCTGCTCGGACTCCTCCGCGTCGTCGGAGTCCTCGGTCTTCTGGGTGTCCTCGGCGTCGGTCGACCTCGCGACCTCGTCCGCGGACCCCGTGGTGGGCGCAGGGTCCTGATCCGGCTCGCCGGCCGCCTCAGGGCGACCTGCGAGCTGCACCGTCTCCTCGCGTCCAGGATGGCGGCGCCCGATCACGACGAACGCTACCAACGCACCGAGACCGACCAGGATCGACGTCCAGACGTTCAGCCGGAGACCGAGGACGAGCTCGGCCTCGTCGATGCGCAACATCTCGATCCACACACGACCGAGCGTGTAGACGAGAACGTAGAGCCAGAATACCCGACCATGACCGAGCCGGAACCGACGGTCCAGATAGATCAGGAGCAGGGCGGCTCCGACGTTCCAGACCATCTCGTAGAGGAACGTGGGGTGGAACAGCGTCCCCGGGGGGTACCCGGCACCGGCCGCCGCGGCCACGGAGTCGTCGACCCGCAGCCCCCACGGAAGAGTCGTCGGTGCGCCGAACAGCTCCTGGTTGAACCAGTTGCCCAGCCGGCCCACGGCCTGCGCGAGCAGCAGCCCGGGGGCGAGCGCGTCCGCGAACGCGGGGAAGCTGACCTTCTGGCGGCGGCAGCCGATGTAGGCACCGACGGCACCGAGCGCGACCGCACCCCAGATGCCGAGACCGCCCTCCCAGACGTACAGCGCGCGCACCGGGTCACCGTTCGGGCCCCAGTACGGGTCGGGCGTGGAGAAGACGTGGTAGATCCGCCCGCCCACGATGCCGAACGGCACCGCCCAGAACGCGATCTCCAGGACGTCGTCCGCCTCTCCGCCGCGCTCGACCCAGCGGCGGCGCGTGAGCCACAGCGCCACCGCGATGCCCGCGAGGATCGCCAGCGCGTACGCGCGCAGCGGGAACGGCCCGAGGTACCAGGTGTGCTGCGGCGGGCTCGGGATCGCGGCCGGGAGCACCCCGGCGGCGGGGGCACCCGCGGCCCAGGCGGTCAGCTGACCGACGGCGGTCGCGGCGCTCATGCGACCACCTCGCCGACGCCCGCACCGGCGGGACGGCTCCCGGGACCCGTGTCGACGTCCGTGCGGCGCGCACCCCGCACCCCTTCGGCGAGGGACGCGGCGACGGCGCGCAACGCCTCGAGCCGCTCGTCCCAGGGTGCGTCCGCGAGGAGCGGCCGCACGAAGGCGGACCCCACGATGACGCCGTCCGCGAAGCGTGCGACCTCGGCGGCCTGCGTCCCGGTCGACACGCCGAGGCCGACGCACACGTACGGCGCGCCCGCGGCGCGGGTGTCGGCGACGAGCTGCTCGGCACGCGGGCCGACCTGGGTGCGCTCACCCGTCACCCCCATGGTGGAGGCGGCGTAGACGAACCCGCGGGACGCCTGCGTCGTGAGGCGCAGGCGCTCGGGCGTCGAGCTCGGTGCGACGAGGAACACGCGGTCGAGCCCGTGGCGGTCGGCGGCCTCGATCCAGGCGCGCCCCTCGTCCGGGATGAGGTCCGGCGTGATGAGACCGGCACCGCCCGCGGCCGCGAGGTCGCGCGCGAACGCGTCGACGCCGTGCCGCAGCACCGGGTTCCAGTACGTCATGACGAGCACCGGTACCCGGCCGCCGGTCCGCGACGTGACGGCCTCGACGACGGCGAAGACGTCGGCGACGCGGACGCCCGCGTCGAGCGCGGCCTCCGCCGCTGCCTGGATGACCGGACCGTCCATGACGGGGTCGGTGTAAGGGATGCCGAGCTCGAGGACGTCGACGCCGGAGTCCACCAGCGCGACCGCGGCCTCGACCGAGCGCTCGACCGTCGGGAAGCCGACCGGAAGATAGCCGACGAGGGCCGCCCGACCTTCCTCGCGCAGCTGCGCGAGACGGTCCGCCGTGCGCGACCGCGCCGGCGCCCCCGTCCGCGGCTGCTCCTGCACGCCGTTCACAGCTCTCCCTCCGTGCCCGTCGCCGTCTCGGCGATCGCGTCGTCGTCCACGAGGTCGAACCACCGCGCGGCGGTGGCCACGTCCTTGTCCCCGCGCCCGGACAGGTTGACGAGGATCACGTGGTCCTCGCGGCCCGCGGCGACGGCCTCGCGACCGAGCCGCAGCGCCCCGGCGAGCGCGTGCGCGGACTCGATCGCCGGGATGATGCCCTCGGTGCGGCACAGGAGGCGGAACGCCTCCATCGCCTCGTCGTCGGTCACCGGCTGGTACGTCGCACGGCCCAGGTCGTGCAGCCACGCGTGCGCGGGCCCGACGCTCGGGTAGTCGAGGCCCGCCGAGATGGAGTGGCTCGCCAGCGTCTGGCCGTCCGCGTCCTGCAGCAGGTAGGACCGCGCACCGTGCAGCACCCCGGGCGCCCCGCCGCTGAACCGGGCGGCGTGCCGGCCCGACGCGATCCCCTCGCCGCCGGCCTCGAACCCGTGGAGCGCGACGCCGTCGTCGTCGAGGAAGGCGTTGAAGATGCCGAGCGCGTTCGAGCCGCCGCCCACGCAGGCCACGACGGCGTCGGGCAGACGGCCGACCCGGTCGAGGACCTGGGTGCGTGCCTCCTCGCCGATGACCCGGTGGAACTCGCGCACCATCTCGGGGAACGGGTGCGGGCCGGTCACCGTGCCGAGCAGGTAGTGGGTGGTGTCCACGTTCGCGACCCAGTCGCGCAGGGCTTCGTTGATGGCGTCCTTGAGGGTGCGCTGGCCGATCGCCACGGGCACGACCTCGGCACCGAGGAGGCGCATGCGCGCGACGTTGAGCGCCTGGCGCCGCGTGTCCTCCTCACCCATGTAGACGACGCAGTCGAGGTCGAGCAGCGCCGCGGCCGTGGCGGTGGCCACGCCGTGCTGGCCCGCCCCCGTCTCCGCGATGACCCGCGTCTTGCCCATGCGCTTGACGAGCAGGGCCTGCCCGAGCACGTTGTTGATCTTGTGCGAGCCGGTGTGGTTGAGGTCCTCGCGCTTCAGGAGCACCCGGACCGCGCCCGGCGTGCCTCCGACCTGCTCCGCGAAGCGCGGTACCTCGGTGAGGGGGCTGGGCCGCCCCGTGTACTCGCGGTGCAGGCGCGCGAGCTCGCCGACGAACTCCGGGTCGTCGAGCGCCTTGCGGTACTCGGTCTCGAGCTCGTCGAGCGCGGCGATGAGCGCCTCGGGGACGAACCGGCCCCCGAAGTCGCCGAAGTACGGGCCCTGGTGGTTCGCGAGCGTGCGCCCCAGGTCGGCGCGCACCGAGCGGTCGGCGCCGGCGGACGGCGCGGGCACGGACGCCTCGGGCGTGGTGGGTGTCGAGTCGGGCACGGGGCCGGACCTCCTGCGGGATGGAAGGGCTGACGGGCCGGGGCGCGGCTCCGAGGCGGTGCGGGACCGGGGGGTCGGGCGCCTCAGGGCCGCACGGACCACAGCGACGGGTGGGCGCCGGCGGCGACGAGGTCCGCGACCGACGCGCGGGGCGCGTCGTCCGTGACCAGCGCCTCCCCGACGAGCACCGCGTGCGCTCCCGAGCGGGCGTAGTCCATGACGTCGTGCGGACCGCGCACGCCCGACTCCGCGACGCGCACCACGTCGTCCGGGATCGCGGGCGCCAGGCGGGCGAACGTCGTGCGGTCGACGTCGAGCGTCTTGAGGTCGCGGGAGTTGACGCCGATGACGCGCGCGCCGGCGTCGAGCGCCCGGCCGACCTCCTCCAGCGTGTGCACCTCCACGAGGGCCGTCATGCCGAGCGAGTGCACGCGCTCGACGAGGGACGTGAGCACCGTCTGCTCGAGCGCGGCGACGATGAGCAGCACGATGTCCGCGCAGTGCGCGCGCGCCTCCCACACCTGGTAGGGCGTCACGACGAAGTCCTTGCGCAGCACCGGCACGTCGACACGTGCGCGGACGGCGTCGAGGTCGGCCAGGCTGCCGTTGAAGCGGCGCTGCTCCGTCAGCACGGAGATGGCCGAGGCCCCGCCCTTCTCGTACTCGCTCGCGAGCTCGGCCGGGTCGCTGATCGAGGCGAGGGCGCCCTTGCTGGGGCTCGACCTCTTGACCTCCGCGATGATCGCGACCGCGTCGTCCGCCTTGAGGCGGCTCACGCACTCGAGCGCACCGGGCACCCGTGACGCGCGCTCCTTGAGCTCGTCCAGCGAGGTCGTCGCCTGGCGCGCGGCGAGGTCCTCGCGCACGCCCGCGACGATGTCGTCCAGAACCGTCATCGCCCCATCACTCCCCGGGTTCGTCGCCTCGTCCTCGCCGTCGAGCCGGTCGTGCTCCGCCCGCACGGCCGGCCGCCCCGTCGACGGGGAGGTACAGCCATCGTAGGGCCGTGCCCGACCGGCGTTGACCACGGCTCATCCCACGAGACGAGCGGGCCGCGCTCAGCCACCGGCCGGGCCGAGCCAGCCGGTGAGGACGGGCACGTTGCGCAGCACGCCGAACAGCACCAGCACCGCCAGCGAGGCCCACGCGACGCCTCCCGGCACGCGAGGCCCCGGGAGCCCCCGCCACGCCCGCGCCAGCCACACGAGCCACAGCACGACGAGCACCGGCGCCACGAGCACCCACAGCGGGTTCGCCGCCCAGGCACCGGCGAGATCGAGGTGGGCGAGGTCGTGCGTCGCGCGCAGCCCGCCGCAGCCCGGGCACGCGAACCCGGTCAGCGCGAGCAGCGGGCAGGTCAGGTAGTGACCGGGCCGGTTCGGGTCCACGAGCGCGACGTACGCCGTCGCCGCCGCCACGAGGGCGCCGGTCGCGAGCGGCGCGGCCGCCGCACGGGGGACGAGAGAGGGACCGCCGGCCGCACGGGCACCGGGAGGGTGCGAGGTCGCGGCGACCCCGCCCTCGCCCGGTCGTGCGGCCGGCGGTGAGGTCACCTGGAGGCCGGCTTCTGCCCGTATCCCAGGTTGCGCAGCACGAGGCCGCCGAGCAGGCTCACCGCGACGACGCCCATCCCGACCCAGAACAGCCAGACGGCGGCGACCACGACGCCGACGGCGGCGACGAGCACGCCGACGATGATGCCGATCATCGTGAACCACGCCGCGACGGTGTGGCCGTGGTTGGTGGGCGGCGCCGCGGGCGGCAGGTACGCGATCTCGGTGGTCTGGTGCTTGTGGGCCATGGGGGTCGTGCCTTTCGTCATGATGTGCGCCCAGCCTATCGGAACGGCCCTGTCCGGGCCGGTCCTCGGCTGCGGGGTGTCATCGGTCGGTGGGGTCCTCGCCGCGCGAGAGCGCGTCCCAGGCGTCGTGGTCGTCGAGGTCGGTCCGCGCGGGCACGTCGGCCCCGGAGGCACCGGTCGCACCGGCCGTGCCGGCGGCGTCCGACGGGGCGCCGGCGTCGCGCTCGTGCCGGGACGACGCCCGCCCCCACGCCCGGGTGCCGGCGGCCACCCAGACGACGGCCAGCACCGTGACGACGCCCAGGACCGCCGCGATCCACGGCGCCGCGGTGAGCGCCACGGGCGCGGTGAGCTCGGTGACGCCGGTCGCCTCGGCCACGGCGGAGCGCGCGCTCGGCTCGGGGTCGAGCGCCACCGCGAGCGCCGAGGCCGTCGTCACGACGCCGCTGAGCGCGGCCACGGCGAGCACGACCCACCGGCCGACGCGGCCCACGAGCCCGAGCGCGAGCGCCGAGGCCACGAGGACGAGCGCGGCGGCACCGACGCCCGGCGCCGCCGCGGTGCCCGTCACGGCCACGTCGACCACGGGGTCGAGCGCCGACGCGCCGGTGGTGGTCGACCACGTCGGCGCGGCGGCGGCGAGCGTCGCCCCGCCGAGCAGCAGGAGCACCCAGACGGCGGTGCGGCGCGTGGGCGTCCTCACGGGAGACCTCGCAGCCGTGCCGCCACCTGGACGGCGCGGACGGCGGCGGCAGCCTTGTTGCGCGACTCGGCGTACTCGAGGGCGGGGACGGAGTCGGCGACGATGCCGCCACCCGCCTGGACGCTCGCGCGCCCGTCGCGGATCAGCGCGGTCCGGATCGCGATGGCCATGTCCATGTCGCCCGCGAAGTCGAAGTAGCCCGCGGTGCCGCCGTAGATGCCGCGACGAGCCGGCTCGAGCTCGTCGATGAGGGCGATCGCGCGCGGCTTGGGCGCCCCGGAGAGCGTGCCCGCGGGGAACGTCGCGCGGAAGGCGTCGAGCGCGGACGCCCCGGCGCGCAGCGTGCCGACGACCGTCGAGCACAGGTGCATGATGTGGCTGAACCGCTTGGTCGCCATGAACTCCACGACCTCGACCGAGGTGGGCTCGCAGACCTTGACGAGGTCGTTGCGCGACAGGTCGACGAGCATGATGTGCTCGGCGCGCTCCTTGGGGTCGGCCAGCAGCTCCTCCCCCAGCGCGACGTCCTCCTCGGGCGTCGCCCCGCGCGGCCGCGACCCGGCGATGGGGTACGTCACGACCCGCCCGTCGGTCACCTTGACGAGCGTCTCGGGGCTCGAGCCCACGACGGCGAAGTCTCGACCGTCGGCGTCGGTGAGCTGGAAGTAGTACATGTACGGGCTCGGGTTGATGGTCCGCAGCGCGCGGTACACGTCGAGCGGCTCGGCCGGGCAGTCGAGGTCCAGGCGCTGGGACAGCACCACCTGGAACACCTCGCCCTCGCGGATGGCGTCCTTGCCGGCGGCGACCGCGTCCTCGAACTCCTCGCGGGTCGAGCGGAACTCGAGCTCGGGCTCGGGCGCGTCGTGCGCGGCCGAGACGACGTGCGTCCCGCCCGCGACGAGCCGCGCCTGCATCGCGTCGAGCCGGGCGACGGCGTCGGCGTACGCGTCGTCGACCCGCGCGTCGGTGTCGTCGAAGTTGATCGCGTTGGCCACGAGCCACACGCTGCCCTCGCGGTGGTCGACGGCGGCGACGTCGGTCGCCAGGCAGAGCGTCAGCTCGGGCACGCCGAGCTCGTCGGGGGCCGCGGTGGGCAGCGTCGGCTCCCAGTGGTGGATGACGTCCCACCCGACGGCACCCGCGAGGCCCCCGGTGAGCGGCGGCAGGCCCTCGACCGGAGGCGTGCGCAACGCCTCGAGCGTCGCCTCGAGCACGTCGACGACGTCGCCCTCGGTGGGGATGCCGACGGGCACGTCACCGGACCAGACCGCCCGGCCGTCGCGCGCGGTCAGGGTGGCGCGCGACGCGGCGCCGACGAACGACCAGCGCCCCCACGTGCCGTCGGACTCCGCGGACTCGAGCACGAACGTCCCCGGGCGGCCACCGGCGAGCGTGCGGTAGAGGCCGACGGGCGTGACGTCGTCGGCGAGGAGGCGTCGCACGACGGGGATGACGCGGCGCGTCGCCGCGAGCTCGCGGAAGCCCGGCGCGTGGGGCCAGGTCTCGCCCCACGCGGGCCCGCCCGCCGGGACGGTCGTGCTCCGGGCCGCGTCGGACGTGGTCACTGGTCCTCCTCCTCGGGGTCGGTCGTCGGGGCGCCGGAGTGCGTGGCGTCGGGTGCGGCCGGCGGCAGCTCGCCGGCGACGGCGCCGAGGTCTCCCCCGGCCTCGAAGCACGTGCGCGTGCCGGTGTGGCACGCCGCCCCGACCTGGTGCACGCGCACCAGCAGCGCGTCGCCGTCGCAGTCGAGCGCGACGGACCGCACGACCTGGACGTGGCCGGACGTGTCGCCCTTGCGCCAGTACTCGCGGCGCGAGCGGCTCCAGAACGTCACGCGGCCCGTGGTGAGCGTGCGGTGCAGCGCCTCGTCGTCCATCCAGCCGAGCATGAGCACCTCGCCGGTGTCGTGCTGCTGGACGACCGCCGCGACGAGGCCGGCGTCGTCGCGCTTGAGGCGGGACGCGACGTCGGGGGCGAGAGCGGTCGCCGGGGCGGGGCTGGTCGAGTCGTCGGGCACCCGAGAATCCTGCCAGACGACGCGGTCCGCCCGTCGCCCGCGCTCACCGTGCACGTCCGTCACCGCGTCTGCGTGATCCACGCGGCGTGCATGCGGGCGTAGACGCCGTCGGCGCGGGCGAGCTCGTCGTGGTGACCGACCTCGACGACGTGTCCCGCGTCGACGACGACCACGACGTCGGCGGCCTCGGCGGTGGACAGGCGGTGCGCGATGGTCAGCGTCGACCGGCCCTCCGTCAGGGACGCGAGCGCCCGCGCGATGCGCACCTCCGTCGCCGGGTCGACGGCGGACGTCGCCTCGTCGAGGACGAGGAGGTCGCCCTGGGCGAGGTACGCGCGCAGCAGGGCCACGAGCTGGCGCTCGCCCGCCGAGAGCGACTCGCCGCGCTGGCCGACCGGGGTGTCGAGCCCGTCCGGCAGGTCCGCGACCCAGTCGGCGAGGCCGAGCCGGTCGACGGCCTCCTCGATGCGCCGCCGCCCGGGCGTACCCGCCGCGGGCGTCTCGTCCGCCTCGGCGCCGCGCAGGCCGTACGCCACGTTCTCGGCGAGCGTCCCGTCGAACAGGAAGCCCTCCTGCGGCACGAGCACCACGCGCTCGCGCAGGCTGGCCGCGCGGATGCGGCGCAGGTCGACGCCGTCGAGCAGGACGCGGCCCGCCGTGGGGTCCATGAGCCGCGTGACGAGCTTGGCGACCGTCGTCTTGCCCGAGCCCGTGGCCCCGACGACCGCGACCGACGCGCGCGCCGGCAGGTCGAGGTCGACGCCGTGGAGCACCTCGGGCCCGTCCGGGTAGGCGAAGCGGACGCCCTCCAGGCGCACGTGGGCCGGACCGCGCGGGCTGTCGACGCCGTCGTCGCCGGCGTCGACGACGTCCGCGGGCGTCTCCAGGACGGCGAGCACGCGCCGCCAGCCGGCGACGGCGTTCTGCAGCTCGTTGAGGATCTCCGTGGCCATCTGCACCGGTCCGGTGAAGAGCTGGACGAGGAAGAGGAACGCGAGGAGGCGACCCACCGAGATGTCGCCCGCGACCCCGAGGAGGGAGCCGACGACCACGACGACGGCGAGCACGAGGTTCGCCACGAGCACGCCGCTCGAGAAGACGACGGCGACGAGCTTCTGCGCCCGGACCATGGCCCGCCGGGTGTCCTGCACGGCCGCGTCGATGCGCCGGGCCGTGCGGGCGCCCACGCCGTAGGCGCGGATGGTCTCGGCGCCCACGACGGACTCGGAGATCGCGCCCAGCATCGCGCCCACACGCGCACGGACCGCGGTGTAGGCGTCGTTGACCCGCCGCTGCGCGGGGCGCAGCACGAGGAACAGCGGCACGAAGCAGGCCCACACGACGAGGGTGAGCTGCCACGAGTAGACCGCCATGAGGATCGTGGCGACGCCGATCTGGAGCACCGAGACGAGCAGCATGATGCCGCCCCACTGCACGAACAGGGAGATCGTGTCGACGTCGCTCGTCACGCGGGAGACGAGGGATCCGCGCCGCTCCGTGCTCTGGGTCAGCACGGACAGGTCGTGCACGTGGCGGAACGCCCGCACGCGCAGCGCCGCGAGGCCGGCCTCCGTGGACCGGAACAGGCGGACGTTGACCAGCGCCGAGCACAGACCGGCCAGGACGAGCACGCCGGCCGCCGCGCCGACGAGCACGGCCACGCGCCCGGTGTCCGGCCCGCCCTCGGCGAGGACGCCGGTGTCGATGGTCTGCTGGACCGCGACGGGCACGACGATCCGGCCGAGCGCGGCCGCGACCGCGAGGCCGAGCGTGACCCACAGCCCGTCGAGGATCTGCGGCGACACCTGCACGCCGCGGCGCAGGGTCGCGAGCACGCCGAGCGTGCTGGCCGACGCGATGCGCGCGTCGGCGGCCGGTCCGGTGGTCGAGGTGCTCATTCCTCCAGTGCCCCTGCCTCGGCCCGCCGCGCCACGGCGTCGGCCTCCGTGTCCTCGTACCGGTCGAGGTCCTCGCCCGGTCCTGCGTCGGCCGGTGGTCCCCCGTCGTCGGGCCGGCCGGCGCGGCCCACCGTCCCGTCGAGGGCGTCCCGCTCGTCGGCGGCACGACGCTCCGCCTCGCGCGCGTACGCCGTCGCGAGCTCGCGGTACCCGGGGTCGCGGGCGACGAGCTCGGCGTGCGTGCCGACGTCGACGACGCGTCCGGACTCGACGTGCACGACGACGTCCGCGAGCGCGACGCTCGCCATGCGGTAGGCGACCATGACGACCGTGGGCCGGTCACCGCCCTCGCGCCGGAGGCCGGCGAGGATCTGCTGCTCGACGCGCGGGTCCACGGCGGACGTCGCGTCGTCGAGGACGAGCAGCCGCGGGCGGCGCACGAGCGCGCGGGCGATCGCGAGGCGCTGGCGCTGCCCGCCCGACAGGTTCGCACCGCGCTCACCGAGAGGGGCGTCGAGCCCCTCGGGCAGCCGCTCGACGACGTCGTCCAGGCGCGCGAGGCGCAGCGCCTCCCACACGCGCTCGTCGTCGGGGCCGGTCCCGTCCTCGTCCGCGAGCGTGACGTTGGCCCGCACGGAGTCCTCGAAGACGAACGCCTGCTGCGCGACGAGCGCGACCTGCTGCGTGAGGTCGCGCTCGTGGACGTCGCGCACGTCGACGCCGTCGAGCTGGACCCGGCCGCGCGTCGGGTCGGACAGCCGGGCGAGCAGCGAGACGAGGGTCGTCTTGCCGGCGCCGGTGGGCCCGACGACCGCGACGACGGCGCCCGGCGCGAGGTCAAGGTCGATCCCGTCCAGCAGCGTGATGTCGCGCCCGCCGGCACGCACGTCGAGTCCCACGTCCTCGAGGCGGACCGCGAGGCCGTGACCGGTCGCGGGCAGGGGTCGCGTGCCGGGCACGAGCACGCCGCCCGAGTCGATGACGCGGCTGATGCGCTCGTAACCGACCAGCCCGCGCGGCAGCTCGCCGAGCACCCAGCCGAACGCGCGCACGGGCACGGCCATCACGGTCAGCAGGTACGCGGCGGTGACGATGTCGCCGGCGTCCACGCCCCCCGCGGCGAGCCGGGCGGTGCCGACGCCCAGCACGAGGAGCGTGCCGAGCGACGGGAGCAGCTCGATCACGGGGTCGAAGAAGGCGCGGACCACGCCGACGCGGACGTTGGCGGCGCGCAGCGTGTCCGTCCGGGCGGCGAACCGTCGCTCCTCGCGCGCCTCCGTGCCGAGCGACTTGACGAGCAGCGCGGCCTCGAAGCTCTCGTGCGCCACGTCCGCGACCTCCGCGCGCAGCTGTTGCGCCCGCGTGACGGCCGGCGACATGTGCCGCTGGAACACCACGTTCACGACGACCGCGAGCGGGATCACCACGAGCGCGGCGCACGCGAGCCACACGTCGACGCGGAACAGCATGACCGCGGCCACGCCGATCATGACGACGACGCCGAGCGCGAACGGCAGCGGGTTGAACACCCCCGTCGCGGCCTCGACGTCCGAGCTGGCGTTCGACAGCAGCTGCCCGGCCGGGTGCGCACGGTGCCAGGACATGGGCAGGCGCAGGTACTGGCGGGAGACGGCGGTGCGGTGGCGCGCCTGCAGGGCCGCGTAGCCGTTGCCGGCGAAGATGCGGCGCGCGGCCACGCTCAGGGCCAGGGAGAGCGCGATACCGGCGAGCACGAGCCCGGCGAGCCAGATGCGTCCCCGCGCGACCTCGTCCCCCGCGAGCGCGGGCACGACCACCTCGTCCGTCACGGTGCCGACCGCGCGGCTGACACCGACGGTGAGCGCGCCGAACAGCGCCGAGGCGCCGATCGCGAGGACGTAGGTGCGCGGCTCGTCGCGGATCCCGCGGCCCATGAGCACGAGGGAGCGACGCACGCGCGAGCCGGTGAGCCCGTGCGGGCGCCGCACGGCCGGCTCGGACGGAAGGGTGTCGGTCATGAGTTCAGCGCACCTCCACGCCGGCGGCACGCATCGCGTCCTTGACCTGCGCCACGGTGAGCGCACCGAAGTGGAACACGCTCGCCGCGAGGACCGCGTCCGCGCCCGCGCGCGCCGCCTCGACGAAGTGCTCGGGCGTGCCCGCCCCGCCGCTCGCGATGAGCGGCACGCGGACCTCTCGGCGCACGGCGGCGAACATCTCCAGGTCGAACCCGGCGGTCGTGCCGTCGGCGTCCATGGAGTTCAGCAGGATCTCGCCTGCGCCGAGACCGGCCGCGCGCGCCGCCCACTCGACGGCGTCGATCCCCGTCCCCCGTCGACCGCCGTGCGTCGTGACCTCGTAGCCCGAGGGCGTGCTCGTGCCGTCCGTCGTGCGGCGTGCGTCCACGGACAGCGTGAGGACCTGGCTGCCGAACCGGTCGGCGATCTCCGCGATGAGCTCCGGGCGCGCGATGGCGGCCGTGTTCACCCCGACCTTGTCCGCGCCGGCTCGCAGCAGCCGGTCCACGTCGTCGGCGGTGCGGACCCCGCCGCCGACGGTGAGCGGCACGAAGACCTGCTCGGCGGTGCGGCGCACGACGTCGTACGTCGTCTCCCGGTTGCCCGACGACGCCGACACGTCGAGGAACGTCACCTCGTCCGCGCCCTCGCGGTCGTAGCGCGACGCGAGCTCGACGGGGTCGCCCGCGTCGCGCAGGTTCTCGAAGTTCACGCCCTTGACGACCCGGCCGGCGTCGACGTCCAGGCAGGGGATCACGCGGATCGCGACGGTCATGAGGTCTCTCCTAGGTCGGCCGGCTCCTCGCCGGTCGGGTCGGGGGCGCCGGACGTCTCGCCCGCCGCCTCTTCGGCGGTCACCGGGAAGTGGGCGTCGAGGATGTCGACGACGTAGACGAGCGTCTCGTCCGCCAAGGGGTTCGCGGTGCCGGCGTACCCGAGGTCGGGCGGCACGACGAGGAGCACCTGGCTCCCGACGGACTGCTCGAGCAGCCCCTGCTCCCAGCCCTCGATGACCTCGCCGATGCCGATCATGACCGACGACGGCGTGGCGCCGGCCGCCCACGACGAGTCGAAGACGCCGCCGTCCGACCAGCGCACGCCCGTGTAGCGGACGGTGACCACCTGCCCCGCCTCGACCTGCGGCCCGTCCCCGCGCACGAGCGGCTGCACGACGAGGTCGGCGGGCGGCGGCGTGTCCGCCGGGACCGTGACGGTCGGTGCGCCGTCCTCGGCGCGCTCCACCGTCGGCATCCCCTCGGGCGGGGAGACGTCCTCGCCGTCCGCGCGCGTCGGCAGGACGTCGACGACGAGGACGACGGGCACGCCGTCGTCCTCCTGGGCGAGGAGCAGCCGCGCACCCACGCGCTGCCCGCGCAGCAGGTCGGCGAGGTCGTCGCCGACGGACTCGTCGCTCAGGGTGAACCACTGCGGCGCGTCGGTGTACGTGTTCTGCAGCACCGTCCCGTCCCGCGCGTCCTGCGCGTAGAGGTTGAGCAGCAGCGGCCCGCCCTCGACGAGCTCGCGGCCGGTGCCGGGCCACACGACCTCCGAGCGGGTCTGCGGCACGTCGAGCGGCGCGGTGTACGTCAGCGACGGCGGCGCGCCCGCGGAGCCCGCGACCTCGACCGCCGTGTTGAGCGGGGTCTGCGCCGCGTCCTCGGGCTCCTCGCAGGCGCCCAGGACGAGCGCGGCGACGAGCGCCAGCGCCACGACGACCAGTCGGCGCACCGGGCGCACGGGCCCGGGCGCGCGACGTCGTACCGGCCGTGCCCAGACCCCGTCGGGTCGCACGGCCGTCGGAACCACGGTCCTCACATCACGCCCCGCACGTCACATCGACTCGATGAGTCGTTCCACGCGCTCGTCGACGCTGCGGAAGGGGTCCTTGCACAGCACGGTGCGCTGCGCCTGGTCGTTGAGCTTCAGGTGCACCCAGTCCACCGTGTAGTCGCGGCGCGCCTCCTGCGCGGCACGCACGAAGTCCCCGCGCAGCTTGGCGCGCGTGGTCTGCGGGGGCACGGCGGTCGACTCGAACACCTCGAGGTCCGTCGTGATCCGCTCCACCATGCCGCGTGCGGCGAGGAGGTTGTACAGCCCCTCGGTGCGCGAGATGTCGTGGTAGGCGAGGTCGAGACGGGCGACGCGCGGGTCGTCGAGCTCGAGCCCGTGCTTGGCGCGGTAGCGCTCGATGAGCCGGTACTTGATCACCCAGTCGAGCTCGCGGTCCACCAGCGAGAGGTCGCCCGTCTCGAGCGCCCGCAGTCCCCGCTCCCACAGGTCGAGGACCTGCTTGACCACCGGCGTGGGCGACATCTCGGAGTCGACGAACTCCTTGACACGCTGGAGGTACTCCCCCTGCAGGTCGATCGCCGTCACGGTGCGCCCGCTCGCGAGCTGCACCGGCTGCTTCGCCGTGACGTCGTGGCTGATCTCGCGGATCGAGCGGATGGGGTTCTCGAGCGCGAGGTCGCGCATCGGCATGCCGGCCTCGACCATGCGCAGGATCAGGTCGGTCGTCCCGACCTTGAGCATCGTCGTGGTCTCCGCCATCGACGAGTCGCCGACGATGACGTGCAGGCGCCGGTAGCTCTCGGCGTCGGCGTGCGGCTCGTCGCGCGTGTTGATGATCGGGCGCGACCGCGTGGTCGCGCTCGACACCGCCTCCCAGATGTGGTCCGCGCGCTGCGACAGGCAGTAGACCGCGCCCCGCGGCGTCGAGAGCACCTTGCCGGCACCGGTGAGGATCTGCCGCGTGATGAGGAACGGCACCAGCACGTCCGACAGGCGCGCGAAGTCGCCCTGGCGCCGCACGAGGTAGTTCTCGTGGCAGCCGTAGGAGTTGCCCGCGGAGTCCGTGTTGTTCTTGAACAGGTGGATGCGTCCCGGCAGCCCCTCGTGCTCGAGCCGCTGCTGCGCGTCCGCGACGAGCCCCTCGAGGATCCGCTCCCCGCCGCGGTCGTACGCGACGAGCTGGCGGACGTCGTCGCACTCGGCCGTCGCGTACTCCGGGTGCGAGCCCACGTCGAGGTACAGGCGCGAGCCGTTGCGCAGGAAGACGTTCGACGAGCGCCCCCACGCGACGACCTTGCGGAACAGGTAGCGCGCCACCTCGTCCGCCGACAGCCCGCGGCCGTCGTCCGAGGCGCACGTGACGCCGTACTCCGTCTCGATGCCGAAGATCCTGCGGTCCATCCGTCCTACCCCCCGTCCGACACGTCGGCGACCGGTGCCGCCCCGTCCGCGGGAGCCTCCCGCAGCAGGTCCTCGAGCACCGAGCCGGAGAGCCGCCGGAACGCCCGGCGCGGGCGCGTGCGGTCGAGCACCGCGGCCTCGAGCTGGCCGGCCGGGATCTCGCGCGCGGCCGACTCCCCGGCCCCGTCCCCCAGCGCCCGCACGGCGAGGCGCAGCGCGTCCCCGAGAGCCATCGCGGGCTCCCAGCCGTCCGCGAGGATGCGGCCGAGCTGCTCCGCCTGACCGCCCATGACGACGTAGCCCTGCTCGTCGGCGACCGAGCCGTCGTACGAGATGCGGTAGAGCTGGTCCTGCGCCGCGGTCGGTCCGACCTCGGCGACGACGATCTCGACCTCCATGGGCTTCGACTCCGTGGTGAACACGGTGCCGAGCGTCTGGGCGTACGCGTTCGCGAGCCCGCGCGCGTTGACGTCCGTCCGGTCGTAGGAGTACCCCCGCAGGTCGGCGTACCGCACGCCCGCCACCCGCAGGTTCTCGAACTCGTTGTACTTGCCGACCGCGGCGAACGCGATCCGGTCGTAGATCTCCGAGATCTTGTGCAGCGCGCGCGACGGGTTCTCCGTCGCGAACGCGATGCCGTCCTCGTAGGCGAGGGCCACGACCGAGCGACCACGGGCGATGCCCTTGCGCGCGAAGTCCGCCCGGTCCTTCATCAGCTGCTCGGGCGAGACGTAGAAGGGCATCGTCATGCGGGCTCACCTCCCGGAACGGCGCGGCCACCGGCCGCGCCCTCGCGGCGCTCGGTCACGATCTGCTCGACCACGGCCTCCAGCTCGTCGCCGGGCACGCGCTCGTACCCCGCGCCCGTGACGACCGCCACGACCGGCCAGATCCGCCGCACCGTGTCGGGGCCACCGGTCGCGGAGTCGTCGTCCGCCGCGTCGTAGAGGGACTCGACCGCTACCCGCACGACCGCGTCGCGGTCCATGCCGGGCCGCCACAGCTTCTTCAGCGCGCCCCGGGCGAACACCGAGCCCGAGCCGACGCTGTGGTGGTCGCGCTCCTCGTAGCGTCCGCCGGTCACGTCGTAGGAGAAGATCCGGCCCTGTCCGCGGTCGAGGTCGAACCCGGCGAACAGCGGGACGACGGCGAGGCCCTGCATCGCCATCCCGAGGTTCTGCCGGATCATCGTCGACAGACGGTTCGCCTTGCCGTCGAGCGAGAGCAGCGCCCCCTCGATCTTCTCGTAGTGCTCGAGCTCGAGCTGGAACAGGCGCACCAGCTCGACCGCGAGACCCGCCGTCCCCGCGATGCCGACGGCCGAGAACTCGTCCGCCGGGAAGACCTTCTCGATCTCGCGGTGGGCGATCATCGGGCCCATCGTGGCGCGCCGGTCACCGGCCATGACGACGCCGCCGGCGCCCTCGGCCCCGAACGTGGCCGCGACGATCGTGGTCCCGTGCGGCGCCTCAGGGGCCGATCCCGGGTGCGTCCCGGCACGGCGCGACGGCAGCAGGTCCGGTGCGTGGCCGGAGAGGAAGTCGAGGAACGACGACGACCCGGGGGTCGTGAAGGTGTGGGGAAGGCGCGGGGACTGGTGGGTGCTCATCGGCGCTCGACCACTCTTCCTACTCGCCGCCCTTCTGCACGAATCCCCGGACGAAGGACTCCGCGTTGGTCTCCAGGACCTCGTCGATCTCCTCGAGGAGCGCGTCCACCTCCGCGTCGCGGGACTGGGCCTGCGGTGCCGCGGGGGTCTCCGGGACGTCCGGCTCGTCGTCGGGACGCCGGTCCTCGTGCGACGCGTGGGTGCGTTCCGTACCCGCCATGGTTGCCTCCTCGTCCGCCGGGCACGCCCGGCGCTCGTCGTCCCAGACTCGCGTGCGAACCGGGCACAGCCGGTTCCTGCTCGCACGCGGCGCCCCGAGGGGCGCCGTCGTGCCTCCAGCCTAGTCGCCGGAGGCTCACCCCGGTGCGGCGAGACCTGCGAGGAGCGCCGCCGCGTCAGGGCTCGCGTCGAGCAGCGCCCCGATGTGGGCGCGCGTGCCGCGCAGCGGGTCCATCATGGGCACGCGCTGCAGCGACGGCGCGCCGGGGACGTCGAAGATCACCGAGTCCCAGCTCGCCGCGGACACCTGGTCGCCGTAGCGGGCCACGACCTCGCCCCGGAAGTAGGCGCGCGTGTCCTCGGGCGCGTGGTGCACCGCCGCGCCGACCTCGCGCTCCGTGACGACCCGGTCCACGGCGCCGGCCGCGAGCAGCCGGTGGTAGACGCCCCGCTCGGGGCGCACGTCCGACCACTGCAGGTCCATCGCCGCGAGCCGAGGGTGGTCCCAGCCGATCCCGTCGCGCTCGCGCAGGCGGTCGAGCAGTCGCAGCTTCGCGACCCACTCGACGTCGCGCGCGCACGCGTCGCGGTCGGTCGCCAGGCGCGTCAGCACCGACTCCCAGCGTGCGAGCACGTCGCGCGTCGGCCGGTCGACGCCGTCCTTGCCCGAGAGGCTCGCGGACGCCTCCGCCGCGACCTCGAGGTACTCGCGCTGGATCTCGAGCGCCGTGAGCGAGCGCCCGTCCGCCAGGCGCAACGGACGCTTCAGGTCGAGGTCGCGGCTCACGCGCTGCACGTCGCCGACCGTGTCCGCGAGGCGCAGCCCGGCCAACCGCGCCCGCACGGCGTGGCCCAGCTCCTCGAGGTGCTCGACGAGGAACAGGACGAGCGACGTCGTGCCCGTCTTGAGGTACGTCGCCGGCTCGAACAGGTTCGCGTCGCCGATGATGAGGTGCAGCCGGCGCCAGCGCTGGCGGTCGGCGTGCGGCTCGTCCCGCGTGTTCACGATGGGGCGGCGCAGCGTCGTCTCGAGCCCCACCTCCGCCTCGACGTAGTCGGCGCGCTGGGAGACCTGGAAGCCGTGCTCCTCGCCCGCCGGGCCCAGCCCCACGCGTCCCGAGCCGGCGAACACCTGGCGGGTCACGAGGAACGGCGTGAGGACCTCCACGACGACGCCGAACGGCACCGCCCGGTCCACCAGGAAGTTCTCGTGCGTGCCGTAGCTCGCGCCCTTGCCGTCGACGTTGTTCTTGTACAGCACCACCGGCGCGCCGGGCGCGTTCGCCAGCTCGCGCGCGGCGGCGAGCATGACCCGCTCCCCCGCGACGTCCCAGCACACCACGTCGTGCGGCACCGTCACCTCGGGCGACGAGTACTCGGGGTGCGCGTGGTCCACGTACAGCCGCGCACCGTTCGTGAGGATGACGTTGGCCGCGCTGGGGTCGTCGTACTCCTCCGTCGTCGGCCGCGCGAGCTCCTGGAGCGACCCGCCCCGCTCCCCGTCGTCCGCCACCGGGCCGGACGGCGCCGGCGCCGACGGGTCGTCCGTGAGCATCGACGGGTGCGCCGAGGCGCGCGGCACGTGGAAGCCGCGGGCGTCCTGCAGCGGGTCCTCGTCGTCGTAGTCCCAGCGCGCACGGCCCCGTGCGCCGTCGCTGCGCGCCGCCAGCGCCCGGTACGTCGTGACCACCTGGCTCGACATGAGCATCGGGTTCGCCAGGGGCTGGCCCGGCTGCAGGACCCCGTACTCCGTCTCGATGCCCATGACCCGTCGAACGCTCACGCGCCCACCCTATGCCGCACGAGCGACACCCCGCGCCCGAGGCGACGTCGCGTGGACGACTGCGGCGGGG
Source organism: Cellulosimicrobium sp. NPDC057127 (assembly GCF_042670945.1). NCBI lineage: Bacteria > Bacillati > Actinomycetota > Actinomycetes > Micrococcales > Promicromonosporaceae > Cellulosimicrobium > Cellulosimicrobium sp. NPDC057127. Next base: position 112,313 of record NZ_JBHUUP010000003.1, on the reverse strand, counting down.
CGTGGCCGGAGGGGCGGCCGTGGCGGGTCGTGGCGGGTCTGGCGGGAGCGTCGCGAGGGACGAGCGGCGCGGATGGCGGACCCGGCACGGCCGCCCCGGAGGTCACGCCCCGGCGCACCCCGCACCCGGCACGCGACCCCGGCGCGGACGCACTACAGGTACTGGCCCGTGTTGGTCACCGTGTCGATCGTGCGCGGCGACCCGCCCTCACCCTTCTTCTGGACGATCGTGCGGATGAAGACGATGCGCTCGCCCTTCTTGCCGCTGATGCGCGCCCAGTCGTCGGGGTTGGTGGTGTTGGGCAGGTCCTCGTTCTCCTTGAACTCGTCGACGCAGGCGGCGAGGAGGTGGTCGACGCGGATGCCGCGCTGGCCGGTCGCGAGAAGGTCCTTGATGGCGGACTTCTTCGCCCGGTCGACGACGTTCTGGATCATCGCGCCGGAGTTGAAGTCCTTGAAGTACAGGACCTCCTTGTCGCCGCTGGCGTAGGTGACCTCGAGGAACTGGTTCTCCTCGTCCTCGGAGTACATCCGTTCCACGACGGAGCGGATCATCGCGTCGAGGGCCTCGCGCTGGTTGCCGCCGTGCTCGGCGAGGTCGGCGGAGTGGATCGGCAGGTCGTCCGTGAGGTACTTCGCGAAGATTTCCTTCGCGCCCTCGGCGTCGGGGCGCTCGATCTTGATCTTCACGTCGAGACGTCCCGGGCGCAGGATGGCCGGGTCGATCATGTCCTCGCGGTTGGAGGCGCCGATGACGATGACGTTGTCGAGGCGCTCGACGCCGTCGATCTCGGACAGCAGCTGCGGCACGATGGTCGTCTCGACGTCGGACGACAGCCCCGTCCCGCGCGTGCGGAACAGCGACTCCATCTCGTCGAAGAACACGACGACGGGCGTGCCCTGCGACGCCTTCTCGCGCGCGCGGGCGAAGATCAGCCGGATGTGCCGCTCGGTCTCGCCGACGTACTTGTTGAGCAGCTCGGGGCCCTTGACGTTGAGGAAGTAGCTCTTCGCCGTGCCGGGCTCGACGGGCTCCCCGCGCGAGCGCGCCACGGTGTGGGCGAGGGAGTTCGCGACGGCCTTCGCGATGAGCGTCTTGCCGCACCCGGGCGGGCCGTAGAGCAGCACGCCCTTGGGCGGCCGCAGCCCGTGCTCGCGGAAGAGGTCCGGGTGGGTGAACGGCAGCTCGACGGCGTCACGGATCTGCTCGATCTGCGGTCCGAGGCCCCCGATGTCCTCGTACCGGATGTCCGGCACCTCCTCGAGGACCAGCTCCTCGACCTCGGACTTCGGGATGACCTCGAAGACGAACCCGGACCGGGTGTCGATCGTCAGCGAGTCACCCACCCGCAGCGAGGACCGCGCGACGGACCCGGCGAGACGCACGACGCGCTCCTCGTCGGCGCGGCCGACCACGAGCACGCGGTCGGCGTCGAGGATCTCCTTGACGGTGACGATCTCGCCCGTGCGCTCGTAGCCGCCGGCGGCGACGACGGTCATGGCCTCGTTGAGCTTGACCTCCTGGCCGGGGCGCAGCCGCTCGACGTCGATGCCGGGGCTCGCGCCGACGTGCATCTTGCGCCCGGACGCGGAGACGTCGACCGACCCGTCGGGGTGCGCCGCGAGGAACACCGCGTACGTCCCCGGGGGCTTCGCGAGCTCGTCGATCTGCCGCTTCAGCTCGAGGATCTGGTCGCGGGCGGCACGCAGCGCCTCGGCGAGCCTCTCGTTCTTCGCGGAGAGCAGCGCGAGCTCGCGCGCGGCGCTCGTCGCACCCTCGTCGCTCCGGCCGAATGTCTCGCTCATCGGGTGTCCCCTCTCGCGGTCGGGTCCTCGACCTTAGGCACAATTGTCGTCCGCGTACATGCACGACACTCGTGGTGAGACGGCGACGCGGAGGATCGTCACCCGACCGTCACGCGTCAGGCACGTCCGCCGAGCGCTCTGCGCCGGGAGCCTCCGCCTGGGGCGCCTGCCCGACGTCGCGCCGCACGCGCCGGATCTTCTTCTCCGACACGGGGCGCTCCCCGAGCTCCTCGGGCGACCACTGCTGCTCGTCGGTCGGGTACGCGCCCTTGGCGGGCCGACGCTTGCGCTCGGGCGGCGCGACGCCGTCCGCGAGGCGGCGCGCGGTCAGCAGGAACCCGGTGTGCCCGATCATGCGGTGCTGGGGACGCACCGCGAGGCCTTCGAGGTGCCAACCGCGGACCATCGACTCCCACGCGACGGGCTCGGCGTACCGGCCGTCGGCGCGCAGGTCCTCCGCGAGCCGGGACAGCTGCGTCGTCGTCGCGACGTAGCACACGAGCACGCCGCCCGGCACGAGGGCGCGGGCGACGACGTCCAGGTTCTCCCAGGGGGCGAGCATGTCGAGCACGACGCGGTCGACCGTACCGTCCGGCGCCACCGTGGGCAGGACGTCGGCGAGGTCACCCACCGACAGGGACCACGCCGGGTGCTGCCCGCCGAAGAAGGTCTCGACGTTGCCGCGCGCGATGGCGGCGAAGTCCTCGCGCCGCTCGATGGAGTGCAGCTCGCCCGCGTCGCCGACCGCGCGCAGCAGCGACATCGTCAGCGCGCCGGACCCCACGCCGGCCTCGACGACGCGCGCCCCTGGGAAGACGTCGGCCATGGCGACGATCTGGCCCGCGTCCTTCGGGTAGACGACCGCCGCGCCGCGCGGCATCGACAGCACGTAGTCGGACAGCAGCGGGCGCATCGCCAGGTACTCGATCTCCGCCGTGTTGCGCACGACCGTGCCCTCGGGGCGGTCGATGAGGTCGTCGTGGCGCAGGTAGCCCTTGTGGGTGTGGAACGTGGCGCCCGGAGCGAGCTTGATGGTGTGCAGGCGCCCGCGCGGGTCGGTGAGCTGCACCTTGTCGCCGACGCGCAACGGGCCGCGGCGCTGCGCGGCCCCCGTCGCGGGCGGGCGGGGCGCGTCGGGCTCGTCGGGCGTCGTGGTGGTCGGCTCGTCGGTCACGGGCGACCATCCTACGGGCGCCCGTGGGCGGACCGGCGACTCAGCGGCGCCGGGCGTCGCGCAGCGCGGCCACGACCCGGGTCACCTCGAGCGCGCCGACGACGCGCCCGCCGTCGACGACGGGGACGACCGACGCCTCGCGACCGGCGCGCGCGAGCGCCGCGAGCATGTCCTGTCCCGCGAGCCCGGCGTCCACGGTCCCCTGGGCCGGGACGGGGACGGCGACCGCCGTGACAGGCGTGCTCTCCGCCACGTCCGGCGGCACCGCGGCGGCCGCCGCGGCGTCGACGTACCCGACCGGGCGCCCGGCCGGGTCCACCACCACGGCGAGCACGTGCGGCCCGCCGGCGCGCGCGACGTCGCGACCCACCGCGGCGACGGACGCGTCCGACGCCACGGGCACCGCGGGCCGCGCGAGGCCGCGCACGCTCAGGCCGGACACCGCCTCGCGCGCCCGGCCGGCGGCGATCGCCTGCCCCGCGCCGGACCACAGGAACGCCCCGATGAGCGCCGCCCAGGCGACGGTCCACAGGTCGGGGCGCACCCCGAGCGTGAGCGGCCACAGCAGCGCCCACCCCACGACGCCGACGGCGACGGCACGCCCGACCCAGCCCGCGGCGACGGTGCCCTTCGTGCGCGACCCGGTTGCGGCCCACACGGCCGACTCGAGGATCTGCCCGCCGTCGAGCGGGAGGCCGGGCAGGAGGTTGAAGAAGCCGACGAACGCGTTGGAGAAGGCGCCCGCGTACAGCAGGAGCGCGGGGACGGAGAACGTGTCCTGCGCCTGGAACGCCAGCCACAGCACGAGCGCGAGCGCGAGGTTCGTGAGCGGGCCGACGACCGAGATGAGGAAGCCGTCGAGCGGGCGCGCCGACGTCCCGGAGTAGGCCGTGTGCCCGCCCCAGAGGGTGACGGCGAGCTCCGTGACGTGCTGGCCGCGGGCGCGCGCGACGAGCGCGTGCGCGACCTCGTGCAGGAACACCGACGCGAACAGCAGCAGCACGAACGCGAAGGACACCACGTAGATCTCGCTGCCGAGCCGGGGCGCGAGCCGCTGCACCGTCGGGGCGAACAGCACCGTGAGGACGACCGCCGCCACGAACCACGACGGCGTGAGGATCACGGGCGCGCCGGAGACGCGACCGATGACCCATCCCTTCGTCCGGCCGGCCGCGTCCTGCCGTGCGGGCCTGGGAGGGGTTCGGGGCGTCGGTCGGTTCACCCTGGAAGGGTATGCGGTCAGCGCCCGACTCCGGCCGCCTCGCCCGCGAGCAGGTCGACCGGGTCGCCCCCGACGATGCGCGCGAGCATCGCGAGGTCGACGAGCTCGAGGGAGGGAGCGCGGCTCAGCCCGGGCGCCGGCTCGACCGGGACGACCGCCTCGACGCCGAGCGTCGCGGCACCCGACGCGCGGGCGGACGCGATGCCCGCCGGGGAGTCCTCGATCGCGACGCACCGCGTGACGTCGACGCCGAGCCGCTCGGCGGCCACCAGGTACGGCTCGGGGTCCGGCTTGCCGCGCTCGACCTCGTCCCCGCACACGAGGACGGCGAACGCGTCGTCGGGCGCGAGGGCCGCGACGGGTCCGGCGAGCTCGCGGTACGACATCGTCACGAGCGCGCACGGCACGCCCGCGTCCCGCAGCTGCCCGAGCAGCTCGCGCGCGCCCGGCTGCCACGGCACCTCCACCTGGACCTGCTCGATCACGCGGCCCAGGAGGTAGCGGACGATCTCCTCGACCGGCAGGTCGACGCCGCCGCGGTCGCGCAGGATCTGCGCCGACGTCAGCAGCGGGTTGCCGACGAGCTGCATCGCGTCCTCGTGCGTCCACGTACCGCCGTGCGCCTCGACGAGCTCGTGCTCCGCCGCGATCCAGTACGGCTCGGTGTCCACGAGCGTGCCGTCCATGTCCCAGAGCACGGCGGCGGGCAGACCCTCGACCGGTGCGGCGCTCTGACCTGCAGAAACGTCGTCTAGCGAGAGGGTCAACGTGTGCTCCTGTAGTCGCGGTGCATCAAACGGTGCATCAAGCGAGGGTATCGGCAACGCCCGGCATAGAGGTCGGGCAATCTGGACATCGGCGTTCGCCGCACATATACGACCCATGACGAACAACACCATCGCGCCCAAGATCACCTCCTGGGCGGAGCTGTGGGCGACCGACCGCGAGGTCCTCAACGTAGGCGAGGTCGCCTCACTCTTAGGCGTCGATCCGAGGACCGTCGCCTCGTCTGTCCACGCCGGTGAACTGCCCGGCACCCGGCTCGGGCGACGACTGCTCATCCCTCGCGCTCCGTTGCTCGACCGCCTGGGCGTCAGGGCACCCGCGGCATGAGCGCCGAGGAGAGGATGTCGCGACGCAGGTACGGCGAGGGGTCGATCTCCCCCTACCGGACTCGCACCGGTGCGCAGCGCTATCGCATCCAGTGGTACGAGCCGCGCGACTTCAAGAACCCGGAACGCGGTAAGCATGCCGTGGGCAAGGCCGGCTTCCTGACTGAGGACGAGGCGCGCCTAGAGCTCAAACGCCGCCTGGTCGCCCTTGCCGATGGCAAAGCTAGGCCGGCATCGGGCGACAGGTTGACTTTCGACACGTACGCGCGGAGGTGGCTGGCCGGTCACTCCGTCGGAGAAAACACGCGCGCGTACGTCTCGCGAGTCATCGACGACGTCGAGTCGCATATTGGACGCCTGCGTCTGGCCGACATCCTTCCCAGCGACCTCGCGGCGACCTACCGCGCCCTGGAGGCAGGCGTCGGCCGCGCATCCACGACGAAGGGCGGCGGTCCCCTTGCGCAGTCAACCGTCGCGCGCTACGCGGGCTGGCTCGTCACAATCTTCAACGCCGCGATCGAGGATGACTTGATTGCCAAGAACCCAGCCTCAAACCGGCGCTCCGGAAGGCCCAAGGGCTCAGCGGCCAAGCGCAAGAAGCCGATCGTTGTTTGGACCCCCGAGCAGGCCAGGCACTTCTGCTCCTGGGCGAGCGCCACGCAACAGCACTGGGCGGACGCGTACGAGATCCTCGTCCGCACGGGCCTGCGCATCGGCGAGCTTTTCGGACTCGCGTGGCCGGATATCGACCTGTCTCGCGCGACGCTGACGGTCGCTCGACAGGTCCGGACTGTTCCCGGGAACGGTGAAGATCGGCAGCGGCTCGGTCCGCCCAAGGGCGGGAAAATCCGCACGATTCGTCTGGACAACACGTCGGTACGAATCTTGCAGGAGCTCCGCCGCAAGCAGATGTCAGCTCCGCAGAGCCTTCGTCTCAAGCGTCACGCGGTGTTCATCGACCGCCCAGGAGCGAAGGCCACCAAGGCTGCCTTTCTCCACGCTCTGCACCGCGCCCAGGACCAGTACGCGGCAGCGCACCCAGATGTGATCCTGCCGCGGGTGTGCACGCACGACCTGCGGCACACCCACGCGTCGCTGCTGCTCAGCGCGAACATCGACATTAAAGTCATTCAGGAACGTCTCGGGCACGCCACTGCCAAGCTCACTCTCGACACCTACGCGCACCTCATGCCGAACGCGCACCACACGGCGATGAGCAAGTTGAGCAGCATGCTTGACGCTCTGCCCGGCAGTGAAGACGCGGCAGGCGGCCGTGACTTCACTTAGCGGCTAGGAACCACGCGGACTGTCTTGCCAGGAGACGGCGCCAGGTGCCGATCGCCAACGCTCGTCGGCGGCGCTCCTGGCCACTCGGATCATCTCCTCCACATGCGCTCTACGTACTTGCACCCGACAAACTTCTCGCAGTGCCGGTCTATGAATCTCCCCGGCAGTGTCGGCGATGCGTTGTCCGCACAAAGCGTGACGTCGATCCGTCAGGTGTATTGGAGCTTGGCGTTCCAGCGCGTAGTACCCGTTCGTCGCGGCTGTGGGTATCGAACCTACAGTCGCGACTCACGCGAGCAACGCAATCAGCAACGAGAGGCCCCTATGACCAGCATCCCTCCGCTTTATGTCCGCCACGTCTTCTCACGTGCATCCGCGGCCCTCGAGGCCGACCTGACCACCGCGCGAGGCGACCTGGCGCTCGAGCGCGAGCTCACCCTGATCGTCACGATACTCGGCGACCAGGTGCTCACCCCGCTCGCCGTGATCGCCGTCCAGCAGGAGCTGCGCACCCAGGTGAGCGCCGGGATGATCACCAGCGCCGAGCACCTGATCGACTAGGCGATGACGTCCATCGACCTGCGCTCGGTGATGCTGAGCGCGCCGCTGGCATGAGCCGGCGCGCACGTAGCGCGCCGCCGGTCACGCGCGCGGCGCTCACCAGCGCACTGGTCGGCACCGCGGTGATCGCCGTCGGTGCCTTCTGGCTGAGCTTCCACGCGCTCACCGATCTGGCGCTGCGCTCCGGTGTGCCGCGCGAGCAGGCGTGGGTGTGGCCGTTGATCGTCGACGGTGTGATCATCGTGTCCACCGTCGCCGTGTTCGCGCTGCGCGGCCATTCCCGCGTGATCACGACCTACCCGTGGGCGCTGCTGCTCGGCGGCGTCGTGGTGTCGGTCGTGGCCAACGGCGCGCACGCGACGCTCACCGAGACCCAGGTGCCTGACGTTATCGCCGTGGCGGTCGCGACCGTGCCGCCGATCGCGCTCGTCGCCGCCACGCACCTGAGCGCCCTGCTGCTCGACCGGACGAACCCCGGTGCGGGCTCACTGTCGTTCCCGTGGCCGCGCCGACGCCCCGCGCCGGCCGCCGCCGCTGCGAAGGTCGAGACGACCCCGGACGCGATCGCACCGGCGGCGCAGCGCGTCGCCAAGCCCGCCGACCAGCGCCCCTCGGGCCGCAGCAGGGCGATGGCCAGCGAGGAGCAGATGCGCGCCTGGCTCGACGAGCAGCTGGCCGCCGGCGTCAAGCCGACCGGGGCGTCGTTCGCCAAGCGGTTCGGCGGGTCGGCCTCGACCGGGCGCCGGCGCCTGGCAGAGCTCAAGGGCGAGCTCGTCGACGCCTGAGGCACTGACTGGCCAGGGCTGTGCCGAGGCTCCGCGGCACGTTGCCCGGGCGCGTCGGTGCCGTCCGTATGATCCACGCCATGACGTCGCCGCATCTAGACCGACGGGTCGTGCACACCCCGGATGACGCGGAGTACCTCGCGGCGATGCACATGAGGTGGCTCGGCCTGACCGACGCGCGCGTGACGCCGCGCGGTGCGGACGCCGGCGTCGACGTGCGCTCTTCGCGCGCGATCGCTCAGGTGAAGTTCCGCACCAACGTCACCGGTCGTCCGGACCTGCAGCGGCTGTTCGGAGCTCGAGGTCACGCCGACCACCTCGATCTGCTCTTCTTCGTCTACGTCGGCTACTCGGCCCAGGCGCTGCAGTACGCCAGCGAGGTCGGCATGCTGCTGTTCGAGTACGACGTCACCGGCTCCGTCACCGCCGTCAACGACCTTGCCCGCCGTGCGCACCTGGCAGCCGTCGCCCGCGAACGTGCCCAGGACCCCGCCCCCGCAGTGGCCCCCGAACGAGACCAGCAGGATCCCCCGAGTGCTGCACCGGCGCGGCAGTGGAAGCCGTGGAGTGCGGGCGTGGTCACGCTCCTCGTCGCGGCGATGACGCTCACCGCCTTCGCCGGGATCGGGTTCCTGGTCTGGCTCATGACGCTGGAGGGGCTGGCCTTCACAGTCACGCTCCTGCTCGGCGCCCTTTCGGCCGCGGCGTACTACGTCGTGTACCGCAGCCGCCGTGGGCCGGCACGAGCTCGCCGCGCTCCGGCTTCCGTTCCCCAGCCCCAGGCGGCCGCGGCCGTGCCGGTCGCGCCGCGCCCGTCCACCGGGGTCGCGTGCGAGTACGACCCGCAGACGCGCTCGGTCCGGCGCGTCCTGGTCTCCGTCACCGGAGGGTCCGTGGCGTTCGAGCGCGTCGACGGCGGGCACAGCACGACCCTGCAGGGGCTCACCGGGTTCGCGGACCCCGACGAGGTTCGTCAGGCACGCGCACGAGCTCGCGACGAGCTGGCGCGCCTGGGGCAGACCCCCTGGCTCTGAGCGCCGAGGGCGCTGTGCCGCACATCCGGACGGGGTGAGCACCCTCACCTGGAGCCCGGACGTCGCTGACGCGATGGTCGAGGCAGCGCGCCGCGCGCACCACGGCGGTGAGCCGGTCGCGCTCGAGGTCACCTGCGGCGACGGGTCGACGTTCACCCGCACCTACGCCCCGGCGTTCGGACGCTTCGCCGACTCCGGCCCGTCGAGCCCTGCCGCACATCTGCCGGGCATGAGCACCCTCATCGTCGGCATCTCGGGCAAGAAGCGCCACGGCAAGGACACCGCCGCCGAGGCGCTCGTCCGCGACCTCGGCTTCACCAGGGTCGCGTTCGGCGACGCCCTCAAGGAGGCCCTCTACATTCTGGACCCGATCCTGTGGTCGTGGCGCTGGCTGGTGCGCACCCTGCTCGGCAAGCCGATGCGCCTGCGCGAGCTCGTCGACACGGTCGGCTGGGAGGCCGCGAAGGAGATCCCTGAGGTGCGCCGCCTGCTGCAGCGGATGGGCACCGAGGTCGGGCGCAAGATCCTCGGCGAGGACACCTGGGTGCGCATCGCGATGGAGACGGCCGCCGCAGTGGGCAGGCCGGTCGTCATCACCGACGTGCGACACCTCAACGAGGCCGAGGCGATCCGTGGCGCCGCCGGGGTCCTGCTGCGCGTCGAGCGCCCCTCGCTCGCCTCCAGCGACGCCCACTCCTCGGAGACCGAGCTGGACGGCTACGACGGCTTCGACGCCGTGCTCGTCAACGACGGCACCGTCGCGGGCCTGCACTCCGCGGCCCTCGCCGCCGTCCGGACGCTCTCCGGCTCCGGGGTCGTGGCGGGCATGGCCGCGTGACCCAGACCGGGCCCGAGCCCGGCGCGGCCGTCTACGTCGACCTCGTCTCCGACGCGCTCGTGCTGACGATCGCCCCGGACGAGCCGATCGAGTCGATGCTGCAGGTACGCGTGGCCGGGCGCACCCTGCGCCAGGCGATCGCCCCGGTCATGGCTCAGGCCGCCGTGGACGTGCGCGTCGCCGAGGCCGAGCGCATCGCCGAGCTGTTGCACGAGCGCCGCTTCGGCGCCCAGGCCGCCGACTTCCCCGACACGTTCGCCGCCGGCATGCTCGCCGCCTCCCGCCTCGCGTGCACCGGCGCGCACCCCGGCTCCACCCACGGTGAGGCGCTGCGGTCCGCGACCGCCCGGGCGGCGTTGGCGGGGCCGCCGGTGGCGAGCACCGCCGAGATCGACCGGGTGCGCCGCGACCTGCAAGCCCTGGCCGTGCGCGTGGCGTCCCTGGCCGACGCCACCGGTACGCGGCCGCCCGGCTGGAACGAGGCCGTCCGCGAGGCCTCGACGCTGGTGGCCGAGACGGTCGCGCACCTGCCCGCCGCCCCACCCGACTGAGAACGAGCCGCCGCCGCACATATGCCCTGTGCCTGTGCCGCCCCGACTCTGGAGAAGACCCCGATAACGCAGATCGCCGTCACCCTCACCGCGACCAGCAATCCCGCCCTCGCCCCCGACCTGCCCGCGCGCGGGCTGCTGGACTTGTTCGAGATCTCCGCCGACGGCAGGGACGTGACCGCGGTCTGGCGCGCGCAGAAGGCCGACGGGTCCTACGCCGCACCGGTCGTGGCGCCCGACCCAGCCTTCACGTACGTCCACCCTGGAGCCGAGGTGGACCGCGAGGCCGCAGGGGTAGCGGCACTCGTCGAGCTGTTCGAGTCGTTCGACGACGTCGAGGACATCCGCTCGCGCGCGCTCGACATGGTCCGGGCCGTACTCAGCGCAGCTGACGGGCGCGTCGCCGCGCTCAGCGACGCGGCCGCCTGATCGGCCGCGGGCACCGATGACGCACGAATCGGTCAGCGGGCCGGCGAGCGACACCGACCGGTTGGCCGCGGCCCTGCGAGCCGAAGGACTGCTGCACACCGACGGCCAGCGCATGACGCGGACCGTCGACGTCGACGTCGCGCACCTGGCAGGCCTGCTGCGCCGCCACGGCCTGCTGACCGACGTGCCCGGCCCCGCGGCGATGCCGGTGCCCACACGCCCCCGAGCCGCTGGATCGCGCGGGCTCGAGCTCCACCTGTCCCCGTCAGGCGCCGGCCATCCCTTGTCGCTGCGCCGACGCGACGGCCAGGTGCTGGTCACCATCGACGTCGAGGACTCCGCGAGCTACGACCTGGACGAGGCAGAGCTCACCTTCATCATGGACGGCGCCGCCGAGACGAAACTGTCGGTGGGCCTGCTGCAGGGCTTCGCCGACTTCGAGGTGCATGTGCGCGGCCGCGCGGGCACGCTGCGGGTGCAGTTGCGGCGGGACGGGCAAGCGTGGCTGGAGGTGCGCCTGCCGGACGGGAACGCGCTGCACACACGCCTGGACGGCAACGACGTAGCCCGCCTGCTCGTGTGGCTCATCACCCACGAGGTTCACCCGACCACCACGATCGCCGCGCACATCGCCCCGACGCTTGCAGGCCTGCACACCCCCGCGGGGCGCGTGCGCGACCTGCTGCGCGCCGTGCGCTACGTGCCGCCGGTCAACGACGCCGTGCACAGGTACGCCTACTTCGACCGGGTCGCGCGCCACGCGGCGAACATCGGGACGTACGCGACCGGCCGGCTCGGCGGCGTGCTCGTGCTGGCCCACCCCGGCGAGGACATGCACGCCGTCGCACGGCGCTGGCAGCGCAACCGCGACCGGTCGGGCGGCCAGTGACCGTGGCCGCCGCGGCCACCATCGGCCAGTGCCTGCCCGCTGCCCCGACCCGAAGGACACCCCTGTGACCGACGAGACCTACGCCCCCATCGAGCCCGGCCCTGGACACGCCGCGTTCTGCGGCCTGCTCGACCCACACCTGCGCCACCGCCACGCCGACGACACGTACTCGGTCTGCGACGGAGTCAAGAGGCGACGCCGCACGCCCGAGTGGCTCGACCGCGCCCGCGAGGGCGAACGTGCCACTGGCGACGACGGCATCGCGCTCGTCAAGGGCCCCTATGACCTCTGGTACCAGCTCGACAGCGAGGGCCAGCGGTCGGGCATCGGCGTCCCGTCCTACGCCGTGTGGGCGGCGCCGGCTCCGGCGCCCACCGTCCAGGAGATCGCCGCGCAGGCGGTCGCGCGCTTCTTCCACGCGAGCATGGGCGGCAGCGAGCAGGACGTGCCCGCGCCCACCGTCGGCGACGTGGCCATCGCGGGCGACGTCGTGATCGCCCTGCGTGTTGCCGGCCACCTCAAGGCCGCGCCGAACACGTGACGTGAGGGTGTCCCCGCGGCAGCGCCCTGTGGGACGCTGCGGAGCATGGAGCCCCCGGACCGGTTCGTCGACCGCGACATGCACGGCTGGTGGCGCATGGGCGTCGAGGGCGAGCCGCAGTACGCGAACTCCGACCGGTACCGCTCGGGGCACTACCTAACCTACGAGCAAGCCGCCGCCGAGCACGGCCCGCTGCGCCCCGTCGAGCCTATGAGCGAGCAGGACCAGGCCACGATCGCCACCGCACTGCGCTCGGCCAGGACACGGGCCGTCGGCACGCTCGCCGCGGCGCTCGGCAAGGTGTGGGAGGACGGGCTGGGCCGCCTTCGCGACGGTGACCTCGCCACGGCCCAGCGCGCACTCGTCGCGGGCCGGCCCTCGTCGTGGGAGGCGAGCCTGCTGCTCGAGGTGACGTACTTCGGTCGCGACCTGCTGCACGGCTCGCCGCGGCGCCTGGACGCCGGCGCTCTCGACGCGCTGCACGACCGTTCGACAGCCTGCCCGATTGGGCGCAGGACACGCACCGCGAGAAGGCGGCGGCTCAGCTGGCCGCGGTCGGGCCGGACATCGCCGCAGCCGAACTGCGCAGCGAGGCCGGCCGCATCGACGCCGGGGCGCGCACCCAGACCGCCTGGACCGTTAGGAACCGCCTGCGCCAGCGCGCTGACCAGGTCGAGCGGGAGGCGGGCCGATGACCGCCGCCGCCGTCCGCAGCCCACCGACGCCGCTGGAGGACGCCCGAACGCGGGCCGTTCCCACCGGGAGCGGCCCGCGTTCACGCCGACCCTACGGAGTCGACTGCGTCAGGATCCTCCACCCGAACAGGTCGGCGCCCTCCTTCGCATAGGCCCCGAACCCGTACGGGCTGCAGTGGCGCCCGTCCTGCCCGTTCGGCACCCCCGCGACACCGGAACACATCGACAAGTCGACGGTGGCGTCCCAGTAGATGCCGGACACGATGCCGACGGCGCGCGGCTTGAGCCCGGTGCTGGCCTGGACGAGGTCAAAGATGGGGCCGCCGCTGTCGCCGCTACCCCACAGGGGCTGTCCGTTGAAGTTGACGATGCGGGCGACCTTGGCGTTGTCGATGTCGGAATCTTCGTAGTCGACGTAGTAGTCCAACTGGACGACCTGACCGCCGCACACGAGCCCAGAGAACGAGCCTGAGCTGCACAGCTCCTGACCGACGATGTAGCTGGACGCGACCGCCTCGACGCCGATGAACGCGTCGCTGGTGTACTCGTTGATGTAGATGTACGGGTAAGACCAGTCGGTCGTCATGACCGCGGTGTCACGCACGAGAGTGCGGTTGACCATCGTCCCGTAGGAGTAGGCCGAGACGCCTCCCTGGACGATCTCCGTGCGGACCCACTGGGAGTTGTTCTGGCCACAGTGGGCGGCGAACATCATGCCGTAGGCCGAGTCGGAGTACCGCTGAGCCGGCCAGCCCGTCGAGCACCTCCCGTACAGGTACCCGTCATCGAACCGCTGGATCCTGGCGCCGCCCAGGTGCAGGTTGTCCTGCAGGCGTCCGACGGCAGCCTCGGCCTCGACCGGCTCGTTGACCGTGACTGGCACGCCGGCCTGGCGGCTGAGTGCGGCGGCTACGTCCTCGGCGCCCTGGGAGCGTGCCGAGCGGCCAGAGGTCGCCGTCGACGCGTCGACGTCGACCGAGACGCCCGAACCGTCGGCGTTCACGCCGGCGCCAACCACCTTCGTTCCGGACACCTCGGCGCCGGCGAGACTCTGTGCGGCTCTGCGCAGGTCACCCGGAGCGATCGCCGCCTCCACGACGGTGAGCTCGGCGCTCGGGACGATGTCGTCGGGCAGGTCGCCGTACCAGGTGACCGCGATCTCGGTGCGGTCGTCGGAGACAGCGACGGCGCCGAAGCGGTCGTCGTCGGCGTAGGTCGCCTGGATCCGCTCGGCCTCAGCGGCGAGTTCCTCGGGGATCGGAGGCAGGGTGAGTCGGTCCGCGAGCGTGTCGGGGTCGATTACGGAATCCGGGTCGGGGCCTGCGGGGGTGTCGGGTAGAGGGTTGGGAACCGCTTCGCCTGCTGCTGCGGTCATCCCGCCGAGGCCGAGGGCGGCCGCGGTGAGAAGCGCAGCCCCTGCGCGGCGCAGTCTGGTGCTCATTGCTCTCCTTCGAGTGTGAACTTGACCTGCTTTCCGTCTACTTCGACGGCCGTTACCTCGCTGACCGCATGGGTGCCAGGGAGCTCGACGACTTGGCTGATTGGCTCGTAGTTCGCGGCGCACTGGCCGCTCTTGCGCGCGGCGGTGGTGACCTCGATCGTGGATGGGTCAGTCCACTGCACGGACTGCGGGACCGGGACGCAGCCAGCGCTGCCCCACGTGGTCAGGGTGAGGCGTGCGGGGTCGGTGCTCGAGTCCAGGAGCACACTGCTCGACCCGTCGGGAGGCGGCTTGATCCCGGCGTCGACCGCTGGGAACGAGTCGACGACGATCGACGCCGTCGAGGACTCATCGCCCGGGGCCTCGGCATTCGCGCACCCCGCAAGAAGGACAGGCACCGCGATCGCCACCAGCCAACGTCGGCCCATCTGGCCCCGCCCCCTTGCGCACCCGTCGTGGCGAAGACGATCCCAGACCACCAGGCCGTTTTCAACCATTCCGCAGCACTTCAGTCAGGGCAGTAGAGCGATGCCGCACATCGGTGAGGCATGGATGCAACGGTGAGGGACCGCCTCCGTCAGCGCGCTGACCGGATCCAGCGAGAGGCAGGCCGATGACCGCCGCCGCGGACCGCAGCCCGAGCACGCCGCTGGAGACCGCGACCGAGGCCGCCACCGCCCAGCTGCGCGTGCAGTTCCCGGACGCGACCGAGCGCAAGGTGCGCCACGCCGCGCGCATGACCGCTCGCGCCGTCCTCGCGACGGCGCGGACCACGGACCCGGCGGAGGTGCGTCATGGCAAGCCCTGACCTGCCCGTCGGCCTGGAGTTGCGCACCGCTCACGGGACGCGGTGGGTCAAGACCGGCCCGAACCAGTGGCGCGTCCGCGCGGAGTGGGGAGTGCTCGACATGGGGACCCTCTACACCGACCAGGACGTGCACGGAGACGTGATGAACCCGTGATCATCGAGGATGAGGCGCGCGAGTACGCGCGGCGCAACGTCGGCGGGATGCAGCCCGCCACGACGGTCGGCGACAAGGTCCGAGCGGCCTACATCGCCGGAGCCGCGTCCCGTGAGCGCGCGGGCGTGCCGAGCGTCGAGGAGGTGGCGGCGCTCATCCCGGCGCCGGAGGTGAGCCAGGACGTGCGCGACTGGCCTCCGGACGAGCAGGAGATGTACCGCGAGGGCTGCCCCGAGCACTGGACCGACTTCACCGAGCGGCACGAGGTGCTGAGCGCGATGCGCCGCTGGAAGGTCGCCGAGCGGCTCGTGGCCCTGTGCGCGTCGACGTCCGACAACGGTGAGGCGCACCGCATCAAGGCCGCGGCGCTGCGAGAAGCGGCCGACTCGGGCGAGTTCGTCGGCCCGATCGCCGACATGCTCGCCGTCCGCGCCGACCGCATCGAGAAGGGCGAGATCCGATGACCGGCATCGAGGGAGAGGGACGCGAGTTCTGGGATGAGTCCCAGCCCGCCTGGGACGCCGCTGGCCTGCGCTTCTCGGACTCCCACCCCGACGTCCGCTTCACCGCGCTCAGTCGCGTCGCGTACGTCGAGGGCTGGGCCGCGTCCAGCCAGCGAGAGGGCGCACCCACCGACGTGCAGGTGGCGGACGTCATCCTCGCGACCGCCGTGCAGGGCGGACGGGAGGGCGCTGTCGTCACCGCCGAGGCCCGCGACGGCGCGGACTACCTGGACTGCCTGACGGCGGCCGAGCAGATCAGGGCGCTGTACGGGGACCGGTCCGACGCGACGATCACGCGCGTGCTTGCCGTGCTCCCACGATGCGAGGCGTTCGTGGCGCCCTGGAGCTGCGCCGACCCGTCGTCCGGCCGCGTCCCCGACGCGCCCTACGCGGCCGACGCGTACTGCCTGCCGTGCCGCATCGGCCGCGAGATCGCCTGGCCCGGCGCCCCGACCCAGGACCAGGAGGCAGGTACATGACGACGCTCCAGGACGAGGCAGCCGTCAAGGCCGAGCAGCGGTACCCGCACGCGGTCGACCGGCACTCCCCCTACGCGCTGCGCCAGGAGGGCTACACGGCCGGCTACGTCACCGGCGCCGCCCGCCAGCTGAGCTCGCCGAACGACGTGCAGGTGGTGTGCGCCGCCGAGCATCTCGACGACCTGCTGCTCGACCTCAACGACCGCGGACACGACGCCGTCGCGCTCATCGTCGACGCCCGCGGAGTCGCTGCCCTCGCGTGCCTCAACGAGATCGGCGGGGACGAGGTTGAGCCCGTCGTCGTGCTCGGAGGCGACGACCTTCCCACGGTGAGCGGCATCGAACGCGACCAGCGGACCGAGTGGCTCACGTACCCCGTGCGCGTGCTGCACCTGCCCGGCGAGCAGAAGGCCGCGCTGGTCGAGCGCGGCGAGCCCGAGGTGACTACCGCGGCCGAGCTCGACGCGCTGCCGGCCGACACCGTCGTGGTGGACCGGTTCGGGGTGCCGCGCACGAAGCGTCTGGCCGACTCGTGCCTGCCCGCCGGCTGGACGCACGCGGGCCGTGAGACCCTGTCGTCCCACCAGCTCGCCGACGGGCAGCCGCTACGCGTCGTGTTCGTCCCGAGCATGCAGGTGCGACGTGGCTGACCCGGCCGCGAAGCCGGGCCCGCAGCGCACGACCGTGACCGGCGAGGTCGTCGACGTCGCCGCCGTGCCCGAGCTCGAGCGCCAGGTCGCCGTCGCGATCGCGTTCGGATCCGTCGGCGCCGGACGGCCGGACTCAGGGTGGTGGAACCACCTGGGCACCGCGCGCGAGGTGCTCGCCGTCGTGCGCCGCCACGACGCGAAGGCGCGCGGGCAGGTGCCGTCGTGAGCGAGCAGGCTCCGACCCTGACGCCGCCGCAGGAGCGCGCGCTGGTGGCGCTGCGCGACCTGTGCGACGAGCTCGTCGGCACCGGGCAGGTCCCGGCGGCGTTCGCCGCACCGCGCGAGGTCGCCTACGCGCTGTGGCCCGACTCCCCCGGCTGGGCCAAGCGCTCGCGCCGCCGCGACGGCGCCGGGCCCGGGTCGACCGGGGCGACGATGCCGATGAAGGCCGCGACGCTGCTGTGGCGCCTGCTCCGGCACGGCCTGGCCGCCAAGGAGAGCCGCGTCGGCGGGCGCGAGTGGTACGTCACCGACGCCGGGCGCAAGTACCTCGAGCACCGCGACCTGTGACCGGCCGGGTTCGCCGTCCTGTGCTCGCGCGGGCCGGTCTCAGCCGCCACACTCGACGGGTGACCCGAGCAGAGCAGCGGCGGACCTGGTGGGTGGTGTGGCTGCAGCTCATCTTCGGCGGCACCGGCCTCGTCGTCGGGCTCGTCACCGGGTTCATCTGGTCGTGGTTCCCCGGCCAGGTCACGGGGATCCTGCTGGGCGCGTGGATCGACCACCGGATCGCGAAGCGCGCCGACGTCCGCTGAGGACCTCCACGCAGCGGCGGCCCGGCTAGTTGTCGGAGTCCCAGTGCTCGTCGCCGACCGCGTTGTCCGCGAACCGCCGAACCGCGGCGTCCACCCGCATCTGGTGGTCGGCGTCGAGCTGGTCGTACAAGGCGTCGGACTCGTCTTCGTCCAGGGTCTCGATGCCCTCGATCAGCTCGCCCACGATGGTGTCCTGCTCGTCCTGCGACAGTCCCTCTGCCATGCCCGCTCCTCCGCTCGTGATGCGGCCGCGCGGCCGGCACCGGTGGGCACAGGGTAGTGCCCGGCCCCTGCCGGCTGAGGCGCCTGCCGCACATCTGCACGTCTATGAAGTCTTCCACCGCGCGCCGCCGCCGCTCCTCCACGATCACCCTCGGCGCGATCGTCGTCCTCGCCGCCCTCCTGCCCGCGCTCGCCGTGCCGGCGGCCACCGTCATCCCCGACTCGTGACCGCGCCGTTCTCGGACGCTGCGCGCGCCAACCGGGACGCGCTGCAGTCGGCCGCGGCCGGCGGCGACGTCGACGCGGTGTTCGCTGCGCTCGGCCAGCTCGATGAGCTCGCCGTCGAGCACTCGCGCGCGAAGGCGGCCGCCCGGCGCGAGGCGCGCAACGCCGAGGCTCGGGCCCGGTACGCCCGACACAAGGCCGCCGGCACCCTGCCGCTGCGCGGCAACGCTCGCGAGGCCGCCGCCCTGACTGCGCTCGTCGAGCCCGACGTCATCGACGAGTACGAGCACGAGTGCGCGTGCGCCAACCCGGGCGTCGCCGCGCCGTGCCGGCACTGCACCGACTGCCCGGACTGCTGGGACTAGGGCCCTGCCGGTCACCAGGTCTGCGCTGCGAACCAGCGCACGATCTCCGGCGCCCGCTGGCGCCAGTACGCCACGACGACGCAGCTCCAGCACCGTGAACGCCGATGCCAAGACTATGTCCCCGCCCGCGTCGAACGTGTCGCACGCCATCCCCGCTGCGGCCACGACCTGGGCGCCCGTCGCCGCACCGGTGTCAAACAGCGCGGTCAGGACGAGCAGCAGCGACTCGGCCTCGGCACGCTGCTGGTCCGTCTGTTCGGGGCGAGGCACCGCCGCATCGGTGGCGGCAGCGGGGTCGTCGGCGGTCTTCGACGGCTTAGGAGGCGGCTCCTGGGTCCCGGCAGGCTCCGCGGTCGCGGCCTCAGACGTCACAAACGTCTGCAGCTCGTCGGGCGCGGTCGTGCAGGCGGCCAAACAGTGCGGGGGCCCGCGAGCATCGCGGCCCAGCGACGCCTCACTCGCTGAGCCGCCTCCTCGCGGAGGTGCGCTGTTGCGGCACCGGCAGCCTGCCGCATCTTGGCCGCCTCCTCGCAGCGCTCGAGCTTCTCGGTCTGTTCCAAGATTCGCCTCGTCGGCGTTCAGCAGCCCTTGAGATCAGCCAACTCCCGCGTGACCACCTCGGGAGTCCTCACCGCGCAAAGGGTCGCCATGCGACCCACGAACCGTTCGGAGCGCAGCTCGGCGCCCCAGCCGGGTCCGCTGCGAGGTTTAGTGCCGGTCTTTCGACTTGACGGGCGTGCGCCCGGGCCGCGATGACGAGCGCGGCGCATACCAGCAGGTGCGCACGCTGGTCCTCGAGCTGTGGCGTCACGTCGATGTCATGCGGACGTCGTTCAGCGGTGGCGCCTCTCGCCCGGGGCTGCGGTCGCCGTGCAGATGTGCAGACGAATAGCCCCGGGGCTCGTAGGCACTACAGCGCGGGCGCGGGGAACGCCCAGGTGGACAGCCGAGTAGCGACACCCGCGACCGGTCCCGGCCCGGTGACCTTCTGGCCAGCGGCCTCGCGCGCGGCGACCTCGTGATTTAGGGCCAGCAACTGCGCCAACACGTCGGTGCCGGGCTCAAACCCGTACGCCTCCATGACCGCGGCGTCGAGCGCAGTGTGCAGGTCGCGCAGCGTCGACCTCCCTGGCCTGCGCAGCACGTCGTACTGAGCTGCGAGCGTGATGCCCATGCCGAACGGCTTAGCGCGATGCTCGACGATTGCGGCGGCGGCCTCGGCGACGGCGCGCACCTGATCGGCGGACGGGTCCTGCGGCCACGGGAACGTGTCGGACACGGTTCTGCTGGTGTAGTTGGGGTCGACTTTCAGGGTCGTCGCCCGCTCCCGATACCAAGCGACGTGCGCGGCTGACTGGAGGATGCCGAACGCGTAGTCATCGTCGAGCGGGAACGCAACGCAGGAGTCGGTGGGGCGGAACGTACCGTCGACAAACGTGAAGACCGGCCCACGCTCGAACGACGTGGTGCGGGTGAGCGCGATGTACCGATCGAGGCGGCCCAGACGTTCGATCAGGTCGGTGCGACGGTAGCCCAGCCGCCACCACCGCTCGGCGAAGTTCAAGTGGTGCACGTTGATGCGCGCCTTGGGGTTGCGCCCCAGCACCTCTGCGTTCTTCTTGCGCTGCCTCTCGGCACGCTCCGTCCGTGGCGGCAACGCGAGCTCCGCCAGTCGCGTCATCGTCCGCGGGTACTGAGCCCACGCGGCTCCGGCTTCGTCGTCGTCGACGTCGATCACCCAGGTGTCGACCTCGACGGTGTGCAGCAGGTCACGGCCCCCGATCGCTGGCTTCACCACCGCGGATGCGGCCGGCTCCGACCGCATCAGTGCCCGGGCCTCAGCGGTCGTGAGGTCGAACGCGTCGGCGATTCCGTAGGTTTGCCCCTGCCCGACCACGCCCCGATTGACGGTCAGTGCAACGGCGGTCCGCAGGTCCGTGCGAGGGGAGAGTGCTGATGAGATGTCCGGGACTTCCATGCGCGCCTGCCCGCCGTCGAGCCACAGCACCCGGCAGGCGGGTGCGTCACCGCCCTTCTGCCAATTGACGATCGACACATGAACGACAGCGTCACCCGACCACGGGATGCTCGAGACCGCGTCGATGATCGTGCCGCCGTTGTCGACGACGTAGTCCAGGGACGCCTTGCGCCCGTCACCCTGCCGAATCGAGTTGGTCGCGACCAGGCCGCAGCGACCGCCATCGGACAGGTGGTCGTGGGCTCGCGGGAACCAGTAGGTAACGAAGTCGGCGACCCCCTTGGCCCCGTACTTCTCGCGCAGTCGGTCGACGTACTCGGCGCCGAGCTCGTCGACCATGCGCCGCCCGCCGAGGTACGGCGGATTGCCGATGATGACGTCAGCTCGCGGCCACGGGGAGAACAGCGCGTCGGTCGCCACGATGGACGAGTCGAGGTTGTCCAGGGGTAGCACGGCGCCGGAGTCGCCGAACTCGTCGGCGGACAACTTCTTGCCCAGCATCATCGTGACCTTGGCGATCTCCACCGCGAGCGGGTTCACGTCGATGCCGTGGAAGTTCTCTGGCTGGACGTAGGAGAACGACCCTTGGTCGGGCCGACCCGACATCTGGGCGAGCCGGTCGGTGATGTCGTGCTCGATGCGGCGCAGGGCGCGGTAGGCGACGTAGAGGAAGTTGCCGGACCCGCACGCCGGGTCGAGCACCCGGTACTGCGACAGGTCGCTCAGCAGCACCTTGAGGTCTCTTTGGCTGCGTGCTGCGGCGATGCGTTCGCGCCACGGGTCCACGATGCACGGCCCGACGATGCGCATGATGTCCGCCTGGGACGTGAAGTGCGCCCCCAAGGCGTGGCGCTCGTCGGCGTCGAGCGACTGCTCGAAGATCGTGCCGAAGATCTCCGGTCGCACCGACGCCCAGTTCTCGCGGCAGGCGTCGCGCAGCAGCTCGACCTCGGACATGGTCAGTTCTTGCGGAAAGACGTACGCGAACAGGCCTCCGTTGAAGTATGGGGTGCCTGCGAACCGGCCGCCGGCCGTCGCTCCGGGGGTGTTCATCTCGCGGAACAACCCACCGAGTAGGTCGTAAGCGGCCGCGCCGTCCGTGGCTTCACGCAGGGCTTCGGTTAGCAGGTGCCGTGGCAGCAGGCCGGTGTCCTCGGCGAACATCGCCATCACGCACTGGAGCGTGAACCGCTGGGCGACCTCGCGGACCACGCCCCGCTCGATCATGGCCCGGAACACGGCTGCCACCTTGGCGGCGGCCGCGCGGGTGACGTCGACCAGGTCGTTGTCGAAGACTGGCTTGAGCTCACGAGGCAGCAGGAACGACAGCGCTTCCCACCGGCGAGGCAGGTCCGCCAAACTGACCCGGTCGACAGGCTCGTCGAGCTGGGTCTCGAAGTCGTAGACCCAAAACTCGTCGAAGTTGCAAAGGACGACGTACCGGGGACGGTCAGGGACGGACCGGACCCAATAGTCGAATGCCTGCTGGTAGTGGCGGGTGAGGTTGGCTCCCGCTCTTTTCATCTCGACGATTACTCGCGGCTTCCACAGCAGATCGGCGAACGACACGCCCTTGGCGTCCGGCCCCTTGCGAATGCGGGACTCGAACTGTGCGCCGGCCTCCTGGACTCCGGCGTGCCCGAAGGCGCGGAACAGTCGGTCCAGGAAAGACTGCGCCTCGCCCTTCTCGTCCCCCATCAGGTAGCCCTGACGCCACGTTACGAAGTCGGTCAGCGCGTCCCTGAGCGTGTCCGTCCCGGGGTTGAGGTCGAGGGTGTCGGTCATGGTGCGCAGCGTAGCGACACCGCTGGCCGTGGTCGCTGCACGCGCCGGTGGTCAGGCCGCGACGACGGGCAACTGCCAGGTGCCGGTCTCACCGATGAGGTCCGATGCGGACGCGCGGATGCGGGCGGCGACGGCGCGAGTGTCGGCCCTTCCATTGAAGGGGTGGGTAGCGGGGCGGGCGTGGTCCTTGACCTTCACGAGCCGCACCGGCGGCAGTCCGGCGGCGCGACGGGCGCCGCGGGCGTCGACGACGGCCTCGATGATCTCGCGGTTGGAGGTGAGCTGCCGTCGCCGGTGTGCCAGCTGCGGCGCTTGTGGTTGTCCATCCACGAGGCGTAGGTGTTCATCGCGCAGGCCGAGTCGAGCTCGACGGTCAGGTCGGGCATGTCGTTGAACATGGTGATGGCCTCGAGCACGCCCTGCAGCTCAGCGGCCTGGCTCGTCGAGCGCGCCATCACGCCCGAGGTCAAGGTGCCCTCAGCGGCGGCCCAGGCCCATCCGGCGGGTCCGGGGTTGCCCGAGCAGGCGCCGTCGGTGCCGACGGTCATGGACTGGTGCTGCGTCACTGGTGCTCCTCGGTCGGGTCGGTGGCCGGGCTCGCGCGACCGCCGCCGTCCGCGGCCGCCGCTGCACTCTGTGGATGTGCGGCACGGCGCGAGACGCCGGCGCGCGTAGCACCACGCCACGCTGGTGCACGTCACCATCCAGCAGATCCCGCCGGACAACGCGGGCGGTCACGCCCTGGAGTCGCGGGACAACGTGGTGGAGGACGCCGCGTCCTGCGAGGAGGGAAAGGCTGCGATCGCCGATAAGGTGCCCGACGGCTGGCGGATCATCGGCTACCCGCGCTGGTAGCCTGTCCCGCGCGAACCTACGGCTCGGCGTAGTGGCGCCCGCGGCAGACTGCCGACCCAGGCTCGAACTCCTCCTCGTAGCCGCGGTCGGAGCGCAGTACAAAGCCGTCCTGAGCGAGGGTGGTGTTGCATGCCAGCCCGAGGGCCTTGGTGTCCGTCGGGAAGACGGTGTCGGTGCCGCCACCTGAGGTGCGATGCACCGTCCACTCCGTCGCGTACGGGCGCCCTTCGCTCGTGTGCTGGGGCTCGTAGAAGCGGTCCCACGCGAACCAGGCGACCGCAACGACCGTCAGTGCGATCAAGAAGGACCACCCCGGGTGGAAGGAGATGAACTCCAGCTCCATGCTCGCGGCCTTCCTCGGGTTCCCGCGGGCGCGCACGAGGCACACCGGGTAGACCACGATCGAGATGGCGACGAGCGCGGTCAGGCCGATGGCGATGATGTGGACCCAGGCGTACGCGGCGCCGACCTGCCCCATGCCTACGACACCGTCCAGACGTACGCCGGCCAGCGCACGGGGACCGTCACCCTGTCACCCAGGGCCGCTCGCCGGCGGCCTTCTGCGTCGCGCGTAGCCGCGCCTTTGCCCGCTCGAGAGTCTGGGCGTCGAGCGTGCCCTGCCTGGCTGCGGCGGTGACCTTGCCGCCCGCGCTGCGCCGGAAGACGACCTCGGTCGAGCCGACCCGCACCGTCGCGGTCCGCGGCTGAGCGGTCAGCGCCTGCGCGCGCGGTGCGGCGGGGTGTCGCGAACGTCGGACTCCCGCGGTCACCAGGCCGTAGCGCAGCAGCGAAAGCGGGAGGACGAGGAGGCCGACGTTGAGCGGTAGCGCGATCACCACGTCAACGAGGAAGGCGGCGAGGCCGAAGCTGCGGATGGCGTAGGCCAGGATGGTCAGCATGACGATGACGCCGGTCCACCAGACGAGGAAGTCCGTCTTGAGTGGCCGCCGGTAGATGAAGCCCCAGACCCACTCGCGCTGGGGCGCGACACCGACTGGTCGCACAGTCGCCGCCGCGGCGGGGATAGCGCCGACCGGTGCCTGCGCATACCCAGGGGCGTACTGCGGCGTGACGGCCGGGGCCGGGGCGGTGCTGGTCGGCGCCGGTGCGTAGCCGGGCGCGTACTGCGGCGCGGTCGTGTGGGTCCAGCGCACGCCGTCCCACCACCGGAACAGACCGGGCTCGTTCGGGCTCGAGTACCAGCCCGGCTGCGGGTTCATGGCCGCATGCTAGCGGCGTACGCACCCGTGAATCCGCCCTGTTCGCAGCGACACCGCGGGTGAGGTTCGGCGCCTAGTCAGGCGGCGCGCATGAGGGCGTCGACGGCGCCCGGACCCTGCCGGGCGACCTCGCGGTGCAGGCGCTTGCGTGAAGCGCGCAGGTCGATCACCGAGGCGTGGCAACTGCGGGCGAGCACGTCCCATGCGAGCAGGTGCGGGGCGCGGCGGCGCGCGAGTTCGAGGTCGGCGAGGACCGGGTTCCAGGTGATGCGCACGGTCTCGCGCCCGTAGGTGGAGTCGGTGGCCACGACGACGGTGACCGCGGCGGCGATGAGCCCTGCGGTCAGGCCCGCGGCGAGGCCGACCACGAGGATGACCCCGTGCGGTGCGAGCGACCTCGCGCTCGCAGCGGCGCAGGTAGCGCCCGCCGCGGTCGGCAGGGCGGGCTGCTCCCACGGGTGGGTGCTCACCAGCGAGGCGTCGCGTTCGCGCGCACGGGCGAGCAGCCGGCGGCGGTCGGAGGGGGCCAGCGCCAGCCCGGGGCCGACGGCGACGTACGAGAAGCCGTCGAGCAGGGCCGCCACGACGGTCGCGGCCTCGGCGCCCACCCTGGGCACGACCGCGACGCGGTCCAGGTCGAGACCTGCGTCCGCCGCGGCGAGCAGGCCCAGGTCGGGCATCCCGACGAACGCCACCCACTGGGCCGAGCCCTGGGACATCGCGAGCAGGGCGAGCAGCAGGCTCGTCGACCCGGACACGACGCTGACGGCCCCTGCCGGCAGGACGCCGTCGTCGAGCAGCGCGCCGAGCGGGCGCGGCTTGTCCTCGACGTCGATGTCGACGACCGGGGGTGCCACGGTGCGCACGCCCGTGCGCAGCTCGGCGCGACGCAGGGCCGCGCGAGCCACCTCGAGCGCGTCGGGGGCGGTCACCGTCACCCCTCCAGTATGCGCCAAGGCTCGAACGCACGTTCTATTGCAAGGTGGAGCGACCCTGCATCATGGGTCAGACCCGAGTTGAAGGCCCACTCCGTCGGGTCCGTCGGCACTCCGTCGCTACTCCGTCGCTCCGACCGATTGCCTTTTCCCAGGTCAGTGGACATTTCTGGGGCCCTCTAGGGTCCTGACGGAGTAACGGAGACGAATACGTAGTCGTCTCTATAGGGGACACACACACTCACTCACCCCTCCCCTGTGGGCCACCCCGGTAGGAGCTCCCAGAGAGTGTGTATCTGTTCCCTATAGGGGTACCGGGGGCGAAACCCGCTCCGTCGCTCCGTCGGGCCCATTTTCGGCCGCTGACCTGGGCAAACACCGACGGAGCACACCTACAGCCCGACGGACTTCAACCTCCGTCGAGCCACAGAAACGGGCGAACAGCGCGAAACGCCCGCCCGGACTTCCGGAAGACCTTTGGAGCCCCCTGCTACGCTCGTCGCGCCCGAGCGGGCACTGGAGAGAGGGACGGCGAGCGGAGCAGCCCCCGAAACCCGCCCCGTGCAGCGCGCACTTCGTCTCCGGAGGACCAGCGATGGCGCACGGCCACCAAGGGAAGTTCGAAGACCTCCACGAGGGCATGTTCGGCGCCCAGCCCCGGCGTGACCACCAGACTGGCGAGGACGAGCCGGCCTGGATCCGAGACTCCGTCCTGAGCAAGCGGCCGACGCCGCAGTCCTCGTCGCCGCAGGCCTCGCCCTCAAGCGAGCAGCAGGACCGCCCCCGCGACCCCAGGAGCCACTCCACCGCGATCACCGGGGTCGGCGCGGTCGTCGTCGGCGCGCTGATCGCCGCCGCGTTCGTCTGGGGGCTGGTGGACGACGGCGGCACCGACTGCGGCGCCGACCTGACGAGCGCCCAGACCGGAGTCGAGCGCTGCTGACGCAGCGCGCGACTCGCCAGAGGATGCCGGTGACGTCGAGGGCCGGGACCCTGATGCCTACCCGGGCCAGGAAGCGGACGTCGATCGCCCTGGTGCTCGGCCTGCTGCTCGCCTGCCTCATAGCGGCCGTGCTCGCCGGCTCCTACCTGGCGGGGCGGCACCAGGACTGGCCCGTGAGCGGCGAGGTGGTCGACAAGGGCATGCAGCCGGCGAGCGAGGACGTCGACGCCAGCGTCGTGCGCGCCCCGAGCTTCCACACGGTGACGCTCGTGCGTGACGGCACGACGACCACCTACTGCACGTACCGGGACACCTGGTCGGCACTGCGCGTCGGAGACGTCGTGGAGGACCTCGACACCCTCGACTGCTGACCTCCGCGCATCTCGGTGCGCGCCCGTCTTCGGTTCCGCACATCGGGTCGGCATGGCCGCGATCGACACCGCCGGGCTCCGCGCCGTCGGGATGAACGACGAGCAGACCGACTGCGACGCCTGCGGACGCACCGAGCTGCGCGGCACCGTGCTGCTCGCCGACGCCGACGGCGTCATCGCCTACCGGCTCGGGACCACCTGTGCCTCGCGCGCCCTCGGCACCCGCCTGACGCGCAAGGACGTCGTCGCGCTCGAGGCCCGGCGCCGCTCGGAGGTCGCCGCCCTGATCCGCACCGCCCGCGTCGAGCTCACCGGCGGCCGGATCGCCTCGGCGGCCGAGTACCTCGACGACGCCGAGCGCGCCGGGGTCGTCCGCGCCGCCGAGCACGCCGCGCTGGCCGAGGTGCGCGCTTCGGTGCTCGCGGCGCGCGAGGCACTGCCGGAGCGGTGGGGCTTCTCGCGCGACGGGCGCCCGGTCCTCGAGCTCGACTCCCCCGAGCAGGTCGCCGAGGTCATCGCCCGCGCGGCCACCGCCCCGCACCGCACCGAGGTCGTGGCGCACCGCCTCGTCGACGGCACCTGGACTCCGCAGCCCGCGCTTGCACGCTGAGCGAGCGCGACGGCGCTCCTCGGGCGGAGAGTCCGCCTCGACGCGTCCGCCGGTCGCCGCTGCCCGGACCTACCCGGAGGCGGGCGGCGGCTGCTGCTGCTGCACGCCCGGCTCGCTCCGCGCAGCAGCCAGCGTCGCCGCTAACATGTACGTCGACAGCGGCACGCCGGCAGCCTTCGCCGCGGCCGCGACAGTCTCCACGTCGCCCTTCGCGATCCGCACCGGGACCACGAGGCTGACGTCCTCCGAGGACTCGAACTCGATCGCCGCGACGTCGCCGCCCTCGGTGCGGATCTCGTCGTGGTGAGCCTCGATGTACGCGGCCGCATCGACATCGCTCATGTCGTCGGCGACGGAGTGCCCGGGCACGTCGCTGCGGCCAGCCGGTCCGCTCACCATCTCCCCCTCCTTCGCTGCTCTGCAGCGTACGACGAGCACGGGCGGCTGGGCAGGTCCCTGTCCGATCCGCTGCGCTGGCAGGCTGACGCGCGGCGCGCCACGATCGACACAACTGCGGTGCACCGCGTCTCACGCGGCAGGGACCCGGGCAGGGTGTCCGGTTCCAAGGTTGTGGGACGCCGTCGGGCCGGCGCCGGCCCGGAGGCGACACGCCGCGCGCACCGCGTCCCAGAAGTCATCCCACAAGTCGCTGTCCCGGAACTCGCGCTGTCCCCCACTTCCGGTACGGTCCACCGCATGCTCCTGGGGTACGCACGGATCTCGACCGAGAAGCAGGACCTCGCCCGCCAGCTGGACGCGCTCGCCGGCGCCGGGGTCTTGCCCGAGCACACCTACGTCGACCGCAAGTCCGGGGCGACCACCGACCGCGAGGGCCTGCAGCAGATGCTCGCCTACGCGCGCCCGGGCGACGTCATCGTCGTGCACACCCTCGACCGGCTCGGGCGCAGCGTGCGCGACACGCTCAACATGCTCCACGACCTCGGCGAGCGGGGCATCGGCCTGCGCAACCTGGCCGACCCGATCCGCGTCGACACGAGCGACCCGGACGACCCGATGGCCCAGCTGTCGGTCGTGGTGCTCGCGCTGTTCGCCCAGATGGAGCGCACGTACATGCTCGAGCGCCTGACCCACGCCCGCGAGGTCGCCGCGGGCGCCGGCAAGCAGGTCGGGCGTCCGCGCACCGTCACCGACGAGCAGATCCGCTACGCCACCCACCTGCGCGACAACGAGGGCATGACCCTCGCCCAGATCGCGGCCGAGACCGGCATCGCGCGCACGACGCTGTACCGCCACCTGCCCGCGCGCCCGGAGGGCGCCGCCCCTGCCTGAGGCGCGCACGCCCGGCATGGAGTCAGACGAGCAGCGTCGAGACGAACGGCAGCGCGATGCTGGCAGCCGCCGCCGCGGTGAGGATCACGACGACCGTGCCGAGGATCCACCGCAGCTCACGCCGTCTCGCCTGCCTCGACCGCTTCGCCATGCCGCCACCCTCCCACGCGCGACGCACGACGGTGCGGACGCCGATCAGCACGGGCTCGCTGTCGCCTCCGGCTCCACCCACCAACTGCCCCCGCAGGTCGGTCCCCGACGTCAGGATGGGCACCATGCCCTCCACGCACTCCCTACCTCCCGCCCTCCCCGCACTCGTCGACTCCCACGCCGCAGACGAGCCTGACGCGGTCCGCTTCCGCCCCCGCACCTGGGAGACCACGCTGGCCGACGTGGAGCCGCCCGTCCGCGCCGTGCTCCGCGACGACGCGATCACCGGCCCGAGCGTCCGCGTGAGCGGCGACCGTGTCGTCGACCGCGATGCCGTGCTCAAGGTGGCCACGAGCAACGATCTCGACGACGACAGGGCCCTGCTGCGTGCGTTCCTGCTCGTTCAGGTGTGGGGCTCCGGGACGTCCGGCGGCCGCACGCTTCGGCACACCGCGACCGCGTTCGCCCATCGCGAGCAGCTGGTCGCGGCCCTGCGCACCAGCGCCGAGCGGCTGCGCGCCGCCGATGACACGACGGCGCTGGCCGACGCCTACGCCGGCTGGTCCTGCCCCGGTGTCGGACCGTCGTTCTTCACGAAGTGGTTCACCTTCGCCGGGCGGCGTGAGGGCCGCGCCTGGCAGCCGCTCATCTTGGACCAGCGCGTGTACCGCTCGCTCAACGGCTCGCTCGACGTCCGGCTGGTGGACCTCGCCGGACAACCCGCCCGGTCTGCTCGCTACCGGGCGTACGTCGAAGCCGTGCACGCCTGGTCCGCTGAGCTTGCTGTCGCCGCGGACCGGTTGGAGTGGGTGCTGTTCGTCGACAACGGGAGAGGCGCCGCGGCGTCGTAGAACGCGGGCGCTCCCAGGCCGCCCGGCACCGCGAGCCGGACGCCCGCCGCGGCGTCGTTCATGCATTCATGAAATCCTGCTCTGTCCGCACATCCGTGGTGCATGGACATCGACACCACGCCGGTCGCGCACCGCCCTCTTCGCTTCAAGCCCCTCGCCGCGCTCGCGTGGGCCGGGCTGCTCGCCTCGGGGATGTGGTGGGTGCACGACACCGTCGACAGCGGCTGGCCGATCGTGGCCACCGCGGTGTGCACGCTCGCTGTGCTCAAGGTCGTCGACGACGCCTGGGTCGTGCGCGAGCAGCGTCGCGGCGCGCGTCGCTGACCCTCAATCCGTCGCCAGCGCCATCGCGACGAACGGCGCCGGATCCACCTCGGCCCCGCGCCGGGCCAGCACCGTGTCCGTGCTGATCCGCAGCCGGCGCCCGTCCTCGAGAACGAGCAGCGCCGGCCACGCCACCGCCCGGCGCGCCTCACCCTCCCCGACGAACCGGGTCGGGCGGTCGCGCGCGACCAGCAGCTTCTCCACCACGCCCCAGCGCGCGTTGCCGTACCGCTCGTACAGCGGCGAGACGACGTCGCCCCGCTTCACCTGCCACGCGTTCGGCCGGGCCGCGGCCGTGCGCTCCTTGGAGAACTCCGCGACCGCGTCGGCGACCGGCCCGCGCGGGTACCGGCGCCCGACGCCGTTGCACGCGAAGCAGCGTGAGTGCCCGGCGTCGCGGTTGTACGCCGACCTGCCCGACCCCTCGCAGCGCCCGCACAGCACGGTCGGGAAGCCGTACTCGTGGCTCGGCGAACCGACTGCCACTGCGCACGCCCTCCGGCGCTCGGGCAGGGGCTAGCAGCACGTGCGCAGCGCGGTGGACCGACGCGCACGAGTGCGCCTGCAGCGCCGACCTCGACGTCGACGGCTCGATGTACCTCGTGATCGCCGACGGCGACCTCGTGCTCGCCCAGGCACGCTCGCCCTACGACCGGCAGACCCTAGCCGCGTTCGTCCACGGCGAGTCCATGCCCTCCCCCGCCGCCCACGCCGCCTGAGCCTCGGAGCGCCCGGCCCGGTGTCCCGTCGCGGGCGTGGGATGGTGTCGGCATGAACGACTCCCCAGCGCCGGGCCGCGGTGCGATCCGTGCGGCGTGGGTAGCCCTGTCGATAGCCGTGCTGGCGCTGCTGTCGTATCCGCTGCTGCAGTGGTGGGCTGGTCAGGCACCTGCCGAGCACTGGCCGCTCGGTGTCGTGTTCGGCTTGGCGGTGACGGCGCTCGTCTTCGGTATCGCGCCGATCGCCCTCATCATCGCCGCGGCGTTCTTCTGGATCGCGTGGAGAGACCACGCGCGCAGCGGCTCCTCATGACGTGACCCGCGCTCCTCGCCCGCGCCGCCTTGACCGCACATCTACCGGCCATGCGACCACCACCACAGCGCGCGTGCCCGCAGGCGTGAGCACGGGTGGGCAGTTCGCCGCCAGCGCTCGCGCGGAGTCCGACGTCGACCTTCACGGCCGCGGCATCGAGGCCCTGATCGCCCGGGCGTGCCGTCGCCCGGCGCGCGGCATGGACCCGCGTGAGGCGATCGACCAGCACGCCGAGGCGAGCGGGCGTCGTTTGCCGAGCGGGTCGACCTGCTGAGCGAGGTCGGTCTGCGCCCTCGCTTCCGCGTCGGCGAGCTCCTCGCGGACGAGCGCCTGACGCGCGCCGACCTGGAGGCTGTGGACCCGCTCACGGCGGAGGTGGACCTGGTCGACGGCGTTGACGACTTCCGCCTGTGGCGTCGTCCGCAGCGCGTGGGCGGCCAGTGGGTGGTGCACCTGTCCGACCGGTTCGGGACGGCCGCCGGCGTGATCCGTGCCGACGACGACACGCTCGCGGACGTGGCCGAGCACGACATCGACGGGTGCGGCGGCCAGTGCGGCGGCGACCTGTCCGACGGCGAAGGCTTCAACGGGTACTGCGGCGAATGCGCCGACCAGCTGGAGACGGACGGCAAGGACGACTGACGGCGCCGCGCCCGGCCCGCTGGTCCGCCTCCTGCGGCCGGGCGCAGCGCTTCGAGCAGGCGCCGGGCCGTGGCCGAACCGTTACGTTCGCCCCCGTCACGCCGTCCGGGACCCGCGCTCTCGCGGACTCGGCGCGCTCCGACCTCAAGGACGCTCGATGAAGATTCGCCTGCTCGCCCCTGCCGTCGTGCTCGCCGCCGCGCTCACCGCCTCGTGCTCGACCACGTCGCCGTCCGGACCGCCTGAGCCGGCGGGGACGCGCACCACCTCCGAGGAGCCGGCGGAGGAGCCGACGACGCAGGAGGCGGAGCCGGTCGAAGCCGAGGAGCCGGCGGAGCCCACCGCCGAGCCGAACGAGCGCGGGCACCTCGTGAAGCAGATCGGTGAGACCGCGGGCCTGACGAACGACGTGACGGGCGAATGGACGCTCGACTTCAAGGTCACCGAGATCATTCCCGGCTACTAGTGCACGAGCGGCTTCGCGGAGCCGTCGGCCAACGGGCAGTTCGTCGCCCTGCGGTTCGAAGTGAACACCACCGCGGCGTGGTCTTCTGAGATGATGGGCGACTTCACGATGTCGGCCCACGACTTCCAGGCGTTCGACACGAACAACATGCGGGTCAACGACCCCGTCGGCAACGCGTCCATGTGCCCGTCCGACGCCGAGATACTTCCCCCAGACGATGGGGCCGGCGCAGTTGGCCAACGGCACGATTGTCCTGGACCTGCCCGCGGGCCCGGCGTCGTGGCGTACCGCCCCTTCTACCCGCAGAGCGGCGGCTGGGAGTGGGCGTACGGGGGCTGATGTGTGGGTCCAACTCGCGCCGTCCCACCACCGGACCAGGCCGGGCTTATTCGGGCTCGCGTACCAGCGCGGCTGCGCATTCGTCGAGCGCGCGCTGGTATCGAAAGGCACCACAGGCCGAAGAGCGCGACGTCCGGCGAGCCGGCGGGGCGCGTCGAGGCCGTCGGCAAGAAGTTCCGCGTCATCTGCCCGGACGGCGAGCCGCTGCGCAACGCCCAGAGCTTCTCGCGTACGTTCAGCGACCCCGACGACGCGGCGGCCGCCGCAGGCCTGTAGCTGCTACTGCTTACCGCGCCGGATGTGTCGCAGGAGACGAACACGCCGTACGCGCCGGATCAGCCACAGCAGGGCGAACGATCCGACGGCAAGGCCGAGCGGCAGGGTCGCGACGATGAGCTCGGCGTCCGGGTTGGTTCCTGCCACGGCCTGACACGAAATGCCGACAGCCCCGATCACGCCGACCACCCCGATGACCAGCAGCGCCTTCTCGAGCCAGTTGGCGAGCTGGCGCATGGACTCGGCCGTCTCGCGCCTCCGCTCCTCCGGGCTCAGCCCTTGGAGACGCTCCCGCTCCGCGCGGCTGGCCTCGGCCGCATCTCGGAACGCAGCTCGAAAGGTGCCGCCAGTCGACGAGCTCGACGGCGCAGCAGGCTCCTCGGCGCGGATGCGCTCGACGAGGGCGCGGGCGTGGCCGTTGACGGGCGTGACCTCCCCACGCACCGAGTAGATGAACAGGGCCATGCCCATCCGGTCGGCGTACTCCTGGCCGGCGACGGAGTACCCGCTGGCCGAGTAGTAGGCGAGGGCGACGTCCTGCCGCTCGCTCGCGCCCGCGAGCCGCTGCAGCAGCGGGCGACCGACCACCGCGGCGATCTGCTTCACCTCGGCGAGCACCTGGCTGCCGCGGACGTCGACGCCGCCGTCGCCGCTGGCGGCCGTCACCTTCGCGTCGGCGAACCCAATCTGGCGCAGGTGCCAGGCGGCACATTCCTCCGCCTCGCGCGGACTTGCGATGTGCTCCCCGGGCTGCCACGTCACGTCAGGAGGGTACCGGCGGCCTGAGCCGCAGCGGGCCGCTCAGGGTCGGCGCGCCGAGCGGCGTCCGCCAGCCCCGACATCAGCGCGGCCGGTCGGCCACGGGCTGAGCACCACGTCCGCGCCGCGACGTCCCCGTGCGGTCCAGGCTGCCGACGCACGGCCGTCTGCGTGCGGCCGGTGAGCTCGCCGATCTCGCGAAGGGACCGCCCCGCCGCGTACTGCTCGGCGACGAAGGTGTCGAACCGGCGCAGTTGGAACGGGTTGTACCCGTTCTTCAAGTCGCCCCGGAACTGCGGCAGCATCTCGCGCGTCGGGCGCGACAGGTACGACATGGGCGCGAGGGTACGGCGTCACCGGCGGACCGCGCGGCCTCGCTGTGGAAACCGCCTAGGGGGTCGTCAGCTTCGCCAGGCGCAGGCCCAGCTTGCTCGTCGCCCTCTGCCCCGCCGGGAGGTGCGCTAGGTAGCGCTCCAGGACCTTGATCTCCCCGTCCCGGTCACCGAGCTTGCGCAGGACGATTGCCGCCTGCTCGGTGTACCACGGCGCGGGCGCGCCGCCGATCGGGTCGCCCTCGGCACCTTGGATCGCGGCGTAGCACAGCTCGAGCGCCTCATCGAGGCGTGCTTCACGCTTGAGCTGCTTGATGGGCTCGACGAGCTCGAGGTAATGGACGCCTTGGACCATCCCGGACTGGAACTGCGCGGCCCGGTGCCCGCCGCCGGCGACCGCGTCCGCGACCATCTCCCGGGTGCGGGCGTGGTCGGCGGCCGCCCGCTCCTTGGTCGTCATCGGCGGAAGGTTGTCGGCCGAGTAGGTCCAGCGGGCGGGCGGCTCGCCGAGCCACACCCACGCCTCGACCCGGAGCTTGCCCTCGGACTCCGCCCAGGCCACCTGCACCGGAACGGGTTGCGCGGCTCCCGCGTCGAGGGTGGTCGCCCGGGCGTAGGGCGAGGGCAGCGCCCCGACGTGCTCGCCGTCGATGAGCACCGCGACCGCGTTCGGATCGACCGGATTGGTAGGGTCCCGCTGCAGCACCGCGGTGTCTTCGAGGACGCCTCGCCCACCGACGCCACGGCGCCACACGAGCCCCTGGGCCCCCGCGGCGGCGAACGTCGTCGTGCCGGCCACCTTCGTCAGCGGACTCATCTGCAGCGACACCGAGAGGGTCACCGCCGGCTCCGGGCCGGACTGCGGCTCGGAGCGGGGCGCTGGCTCGAGGTCGGTGCTGGGCTCGAATCGCTTGCCGAGCAGGCGCTGGAGGAATCCCACGGCGTGATCGTTGCACGCGCCGCCGGATGTGGGTAGCGGGTCACGGGGCGAAACCGCGCCTGCCGCCGTGCGGTCAGGCGGCGTGCGCGAGCTGGCGGGCGGGCTGGCGCTTGGCCAGCGCTTTGGCACGCACCTCGACTCGCTCAGTGACGATGGCGATGGCGATGCTGGCCACCGAGGCGACGTCGTCGGTCTCCTGGTGGGTGACCGAGGTGTCGTAGCCATGGCCGAGCACCGGGTCCAAGATCTCGGCCTTGCGGTGCTGGACGCGCTGCAGGTGCTCGTCGAGCGTGCCGGAGGCGATCCTCTTGGGTAGAACGAGTCCGGGCCGATGCATGATCCGATGCATCAAACCCGCGCTCGATCGCCGTGTACGGTGATGCTGCTCATTGAGTTCTATACAGGACGGTTGGCCGGATTCCGCGGTTCTATGCGTCTTCCTGCACGGAGTTGTACCGACCGAAGTGACGCTCGCCTTCCATGTCCCAGAGCACGGCGTGCGGGAGGTCGGCGGCGAGGGGCGGACGGGCGTGGGTCACGGGCACTCCAGCTCAGGGCGTCACAGGGGGGTCGGACCGGGGCTCGGCCCCGGCCCGACCACCCTACGACGCGGCCCGGGCGATCAGCTCCAGTGCCCCGACCCGCCGCCCGTGCCCAGCGCGGTGGAGAAGGAACCTGCCTGGAAGTGCCCGAGCAGGTGGGAGCCGCCGTCGAAGAAGTTCACGTTGAAGTAGACCGGCGTGGCGTTGAACTGGAAGCTCTTCGTCCGCGCGTAGAGCGCGTCGATGTCGTCCGTGTAGAGGTCACCCCAGGCCCCGCCACCGCCGGGGGTCGAGATGCCGCCGGCGTGACCGCGGAAGCTGCTGCCGCCCCGGACGTCCACGGTGATCTGGAGGTAGAAGATCATGCTGGCCACCGTGCCCTGTGCCGGGTACGAGGTGGTCAGGGTGCGCAGCCGCTCGGCCGCCGCCTCGAGGGTCGGCGTGTCGAGCACGTCCGCGGTGGCGGTGGTGAAGTCGGCGACCAGGACGTCCTTGGTCACCGTCGTCGTCTCGCTCATGGTTCCCCCTGCTGTCGGTGCGTCCCGGGCCGCCGGGCGGCGGCCCGCACGACGACGCGGCCGCGACCGCGACCGGCGTCTCGCGGTGGGAGGGAGGCCGCTGCGGGCGTCACCGGACGGTACGGCGCGGACTTCACCCGGTGCGACGTGCCCGTACGCCACGCGCGAACCGCCGCGCTCGTCGGACCGTGCCGCATAGGCTGGGGCGATGAGCGAGAACGCGCAC
The DNA here is from genome assembly GCF_042670945.1 of Cellulosimicrobium sp. NPDC057127. Lineage (NCBI taxonomy): Bacteria > Bacillati > Actinomycetota > Actinomycetes > Micrococcales > Promicromonosporaceae > Cellulosimicrobium > Cellulosimicrobium sp. NPDC057127. The sequence goes on along the minus strand of NZ_JBHUUP010000003.1, from coordinate 76,344 downwards.
GACGGAGCACGTCAGACGGTGATGATCGCGGCGTTCGAGGGCTGGAACGACGCGGGCAGCGCTGCGACCGCCGCGCTCGCGCACCTGCACGAGGTGTGGGGGGCCGAGGACGTCGACGAGCTGGACCCCGAGGAGTACCACGACTTCCAGGTGAGCCGGCCGATCGTCACGACCGACGACGACGGCAACCGTGAGATCACGTGGCCCACCACGACGATCGCCGCCGCGACGGTCTCGCCGAGCGGTCGCCGTGTCCTGCTCGTGCACGGCATCGAGCCGTCGATGCGGTGGCGCCGCTACTGCCGCGAGCTGCTCGACATCGCCGTCGCGCACGACGTGCGCACCGTCGTCACGCTCGGTGCGCTCCTCGCCGACGTGCCGCACACGCGGCCGATCCCCATGACGGCGACGTCGGAGAGCGTCGGCCTGCAGGCGGTGCTGGACGTCGAGCCGAGCCGCTACGAGGGGCCGACGGGCATCGTCGGCGTGCTCCAGCACGCGGCCGCGGAGCGCGGGATGCAGTCGGTGTCGCTGTGGGCCGCGGTCCCCCACTACGTCGCCCACCCGCCGTCGCCCAAGGCGACCCTGGCGATCCTCGCCCGCATCGAGGAGCTGCTGTCCGAGCCTGTCCCGCTCGGGGACCTGCCCGAGGACGCGGAGGCGTGGCAGCACGGGGTGGACGAGCTCGCGGCCGAGGACGCCGAGATCGCCGAGTACGTGCAGCAGCTCGAGGAGGCCAAGGACACGGCCGAGCTGCCCGAGGCGAGCGGCGAGGCGATCGCGCGCGAGTTCGAGCGCTACCTGCGCCGCCGCGACCCGGGCAGCCCGGGCGACCGCGGCAAGGGCCCGACGGTCTAGAGCCGGACCCCGAGGAGGGCGTTGACCGCGCGAGCGACGACGCCGGGCGCGCCCTCCTCGTCGCCGGACGCGTCCCGCCCGAGCCGCAGCGCCTCGGCCGCCCACGCGTCCACCGCCGCGAGCGCGCCGGGCGCGTCGAGGTCGGTCGCGAGCGCGGCGCGGACCGCGTCGAGCGCTGCCGTGGCGTCGGGGCCGCCGTTGCCCGAGACGGCGTCGCGCCAGGTCTCCAGGCGCTGCACCGCGCGGGGCAGGTCGTCGTCGGTCCACTCCCACTCGTCGCGGTAGTGGTGGGCGAGCAGCGCGAGGCGGATGGCCATGGGGTCGACGCCGGTCGCGCGGAGGTTCGACACGAGCACGAGGTTGCCGAGCGACTTGCTCATCTTGCTGCCCTCGTAGCCGACGAGGCCGGCGTGCACGTGCACGCGCGGGCCCGCGCCGTCGGCCAGGACGCGGTCGTGGGACGTCGACATCTCGTGGTGCGGGAACAGCAGGTCCGCGCCGCCGCCCTGCACGTCGAACGGCAGGCCGAGGGCATCGCGCGCGATGACCGCGCACTCGACGTGCCAGCCGGGCCGTCCGGTGCCGAGCGCGCCGCCGTCCCAGGCCGGCTCGCCGGCGCGCTCGCGCCGCCACAGCAGCGGGTCGAGCCGGTCCTTCTTGCCGTCGCGGTCCGGGTCCCCGCCGCGCTCGGCGGACAGGCGCTCCATCGTCTCGCGCGTGAACCGCGACACCGACCCGAAGGACGGGTCGGCGGACAGGTCGGCGTAGACGTCGCCGAGCCCCGGGTCCGTGCCGCCCGCGCCGGGCTCGACCGGGACGCGGTACGCCGCGCCCGCGGCGAGCATCTCCTCGACCGCCTCGACGACGGACGGGATGCGCTCGACGACGCCGTCCCACACGTCGGGCGGGACGACGCCGAGCGCCGTCATGTCCTCGGCGAACAGCGCGATCTGGTCGGCGGCGAGCGCGCGCCAGTCGACGCCCGTCGCGGCCGCCCGCTCGAGCAGCGGGTCGTCGACGTCGGTGACGTTCGACGCGTACGTCACGTCAAGCCCCGCGTCGCGCCACGCGCGCACGAGCAGGTCGAACGCGACGTAGGTGTTGGCGTGGCCGATGTGCGTCGCGTCGTACGGGGTGATGCCGCACGCGTACAGCGTGGCGGTCGGGCCCTCGGCGGAGAGGACGAGCTCGCCGGTGGTCGAGTCGTGCACCCGGACGGGGCGGCCGCGGCCGGGGAGCTCGGGGATCTGCGGGGCGGGCCAGCTGTGCACGCGACCACCTTAACGGCCGTGCCGCAGGCCTCGCGCCACCGTCCGGGCCGCGCCGGGACGGGGCGAGGCGCGCGGCTACGGCGTCGTCGCGGTGGTCCCGCCGGGCTCGAGGACGCCGACGAGCAGGAGCAGCACGACGAGCGCGGCCAGGCCGAGCCGGTAGACGACGAACGGCGTGTACGAGAACGTCGAGACGATCTTCAGGAACGCGATGATGACGAAGTAGCCGACCACGAACGCCACGAGCGTCGCGATGAGCGTCGCACCGGCACCGGGCGCCCCCGGCTCGGGCTCCCCCGCCGACTTCACGAGCTGGTAGAACCCCGAGCCGAGCACCGCAGGGATGGCGAGCAGGAACGAGTACCGCGCCGCGGCCTCGCGCGTGAAGCCCATGAGGAGCCCGGCGGTGATGGTGCCGCCCGAGCGGGAGACACCGGGCACGAGGGCGAGCGCCTGCGCGAAGCCGAACGCCACCGCCTGGCCGGGCGTGAGCTCGCGCAGGGTGCGGCGCTTCGCACCGATCCGGTCGGCCCAGCCGAGGATGAGCGCGAAGGCCGCGAGCATGAGCGCCGTGAGGTAGAGGTTGCGGAAGGTGTTCTCGATGGACTCCTGGAACAGGAGGCCGAGGACGACGATCGGGACGGACCCGAGCGCGATGTACCAGGCCATCGCCGCGTCGTGGTCCCCGCGTCCCGTCCGGGACCGCCAGTCGGTGCCGTGGTCGCCGCGCAGCGAGCGCCACCAGGCGGCGCAGATGCGCGCGATGTCGCGCCGGAAGTAGAGCAGGACGGCCGTCTCCGTGCCGATCTGCGTGATGGCCGTGAAGGCCGCACCCGGGTCGGACCCCATGAGCTCCCCGACGATGCGCAGGTGCGCGCTCGAGGAGATCGGGAGGAACTCGGTGAGGCCCTGGACGAGTCCGAGGAGGACGGCTTCCCACGCGTTCACGAGCGGAAACGATACCCCGGGGCACGACGCTGACCTGCACGGGCGGGTGAACTTTGCGACGACGCCCCGTGAGGCCCGCCCGACCGCGCGCCCGGGCCGCGCCGCAGGGGGCTCGCCGGTAGCCTCGGCTCCCATGGAACTCCGTCAGCTCGGCCGCAGCGGCCTGCGCGTCTCGGTCCTCGGGCTGGGGACGATGACCTGGGCCCGGGACACCGACGAGCTGGACGCCGCCGAGCAGCTGCGAGACTTCGTGGACGCGGGCGGCACGCTGGTCGACACCGCCGCCTCCTACGCCGACGGCGACGCCGAGTCGCTCATCGGCTCGCTGCTCGGCACGAAGGTCGACCGCCAGGACGTGGTGCTGTGCACCAAGGCCGGCGTGCGGCGCACGTCGTCCGGTCCGGTCGTCGACGCGTCGCGGGGCGCTCTGCTCGACTCGCTCGACGAGTCGCTCGCACGCCTGGGCACCGACCACGTCGACCTGTTCCTCGTCCAGGCGCCCGACGCCCGCGCGCCCTTCACCGAGACGCTGTCCGCGCTCCGGCACGCGGTGACGTCGGGGCGTGCGCGCTACGTCGGTCTCTCCAACCACCCCGCGTGGGCGACGGCCCGGGCCGCGGCCCTGCTCGGCGGCGCCGACGACGTCGGTCTCGCCGCCGTCGAGCTGGAGTACTCGCTGCTGCAGCGCGGGGTCGAGCGCGAGGTCGTGCCCGCCGCCGAGGCCCTGGGCCTCGGGCTGCTCGCATGGTCCCCGCTCGCCCGCGGGGTGCTCACCGGCAAGTACCGCCGCTCGCTGCCCGCCGACTCGCGCGCCGCCTCGCCCCACCTCGCCGGGTTCGTGGAGCCGTACCTGGACCAGTCGTCGGCGGGGATCGTCGAGGCCGTCGTGACGGCCGCCGAAGGGCTCGGGCGGGCACCGCTCGACGTCGCCCTGTCGTGGCTCCTGGGCCGCCCGGCCGTCGCCGGAGCCGTCGTCGGCGCACGGACGCCCGCCCAGCTGCGGACGTCGCTCGCGGCGACCGACCTCGTGCTGCCGGACGCCGTCCGTGCCGCGCTCGACGACGTCAGCGAGCTCGACGTCGGCTACCCCGAGCGCTGGTGACGCCCGGAGCGCTCCCTTCCCGGCGAGCGCCTCAGCGAGCGCCGTCCGCCTCGAGCTCCCCGACGACCTCGTCGTCGTCCAGCGGCTCGAGCGCGTCGTCCTCGTCGTCGTCGTCCTCGTCGTCGTCCTCCTCGGCGAGGTAGAACGGGGTGGCCTCCCCGTGCACCTGGCCGAGCGCCTCGTCGTAGACCTCGAAGGCGTCCGCGAGCACGTAGTAGGCGTCGTCGACGGCGGGGTCGTCCTCCCCGCGACGTGCTGCGACGGCGTTGTAGTGGGCCTCGAGCGCGGCGACGAACCGGTCGAGGGCGGCACGCGGGTCAACGGTCATACCCTGACGGTAGCGCCGAGAGGGGCACAATGGCACACGTTGGATGCCGGTGGTCGACGCTGCTCACTCACCGGTGCGACGGACGAGAGGGACGGTGAGTCGTGAAGAGGACGTCGACGTCACCCCAGCGGTCCGGGTGGGCCGCGCAGGGTGGGCAGTACGAGTACCGCGTCGTGACGATCGACCGCTCGACGAGCCGGTCCGACGCGAAGCGGCTGCTCACGAGCGAGGCCGAGTACGGCCGGTGGGAGCTCGCACGCTCGCGGCTGTACGTGGGCGGCGAACGGCGTGTGTGGCTGCGGCGCAAGATCATCCGGGTCAGCTCGACGCTCTGAGCACGTGACCGCCGTCTTCACGAAGGCCCGCCCGGACGCCCCGCCGGGCTTCTTCGCGTGCGAGGCCGCGGGCCTCGGGTGGTTGCGCGTACCCGGCGGCCCGCGCGTCGTCGGGGTGCGCGACGTCGGGGAGACCCACCTCGACCTCGAACGGGTCGAGCAGGCCCGGGCCACGGCCGAGGCCGCGCGCGACCTCGGGCGCCGCCTCGCCGTCCTGCACGACGCGGGTGCCCCGGGCTGGGGCTCACCGTCCGCGGACTGGGCGGGCGACGGGTTCTTCGGACCGCTCGACGACCCGCTCGCGATGCCCACCGGCGCGTGGCCGGACTGGCCGACGTTCTACGCGCAGGCGCGCCTCGCACCGGTCGCGCGGCAGGGTCGCGAGCGCGGGGCGCTGACGGCCGACGACGCGCGGCTGCTCGAGCGTCTCGGCGAGCGGCTGGCCGACCTCGCCCGCCCGGCGCTCGACGACGTGCCCGCGCGGCTGCACGGCGACCTCTGGTCCGGCAACGTCCTGTGGTCCCCCCGGCAGGACGCCGGCGGGCCGGACGCTGACGGGCCGGGCGTCGACGGACCGGGCGTCGACAGGCCGGGCGTCGGCGGCGGGCCCGGCGTCGACGCCGTGCTCATCGACCCCGCGGCGCACGGCGGGCACCGCGAGGCCGATCTCGCGATGCTCGCCCTCTTCGGCGCTCCGCACCTGGACGAGATCGTGGCCGGCTACCAGGAGCGCCACCCGCTCGCCCGGGGCTGGCGTCACCGCGTGACGCTGCACCAGGTGTACCCCGTGGCCGTGCACGCGGTCCTGTTCGGCGGGAGCTATGTGCCGCAGCTGCGCGCGTCGGTCACCGCGCTGCTCGACGGCCGCTAGGGGCTGCCGCGGCTCAGCAGGTGCGGAGCAGCCGGTCGAGCACGCGGACACCGAACCGCAGCGAGTCGACGGGCACGCGCTCGTCGACCCCGTGGAACATGCCCGAGAAGTCGAGGTCGGCCGGCAGGCGCAGGGGTGCGAAGCCGTACCCGGTGATGCCGAGGCGGGCGAGCGACTTGTTGTCCGTGCCGCCCGACAGCGTGTACGGCAGCACGGCCGCGCCCGGGTCCTCGACGTGCAGGGCGTCGACCATCGCGTCGACCAGGTCGCCCGAGAACGGGACCTCGAGGGCGATGTCGCGGTGGATCTCCTCGACCCGCACGTGCTCGCCCGCGAGCGCCTGGAGCGTCGCGAAGCCCTCGTCCTCGTGCCCGGGCAGCAGACGGGCGTCGATCGCGGCCTCGGCGCGGCCCGGGATGACGTTCGCCTTGTAGCCCGCGGTGAGCTGCGTCGGGTTGGACGTGTGGCGCACCGTGGCGCCGACGAAGCGCGACGCCGGGCCGAGAGCGGCGACGAGCGCGTCCACGGACGTCGGGTCGTGCGGGTCGAACGGCAGCCCCGTGAGGTCGGCGACGCCGCGCAGCAGCGCGTCGACGGTCGGGGTGAGCGTGTACGGCCAGGCGTGCGCGCCGATGCGCGCGACCGCCTCGGCGAGGTGCGTCACCGCGTTGTCGGGGTTGACCTGCGAGCCGTGGCCGGCGCGCCCCTCGGCGACGAGACGCAGCCACGCGATGCCCTTCTCCGCGGTCTGGAGCAGGTAGGCACGGCGGCCGTCGACCTCGACCGAGAACCCGCCGACCTCGCTGATCGCCTCCGTCGCACCCTCGAACAGCTCGGGACGGTGGTCGACGGCGTACCGGGCGCCGAACACGCCGCCCGCCTCCTCGTCGGCGAAGAACGCGACGACGACGTCGCGCGCGGGCTTGCGCCCCTCGCGGACCATCTGGCGCACGACCGCGAGGATCATCGCGTCCATGTCCTTCATGTCGACGGCGCCGCGGCCCCACAGCAGCCCGTCGCGCTCCTCCCCCGCGAACGGGTCGACGGACCAGTCGGAAGCCTGCGCGGGCACGACGTCGAGGTGTCCGTGCAGGACGAGCGCGGGGCGCGAGCGGTCCTCGCCCTCGAGGCGCACGACGACGCTCGCGCGGCCCGGTGCGGACTCGAACAGCTCCGGCTCGAGCCCGACCTCGTGGAGCAGCGTCATGACGTGCTCGGCCGCGACGCGCTCCCCCGGCCCGGACCCGTCGCCGAAGTTCGACGTGTCGATGCGCAGGAGGTCCTGGCAGATGCGCACCACCTCGTCCTCGGCGGTGGGGACGGGCACGGCGGGGGTGTCGGGTCGGACGCTCGTCATGCGTCCCACGCTACCTGCCGAGGTAGAGGGTTCTCCGCCGAGGTGGACAGCGATTCCCTCTACCTCGGCGTCGAACCCTCTACCTCGCGGTGCGAGCGCGGGACTCTCAGGCGTCGAGCCCGCGGCGCGCGAGCAGGGGCGCGATGTCGGCGTCGCGCCCGCGGAGCTCGCGGAAGGACTGCAGCGGGTCCTGCGAGCCGCCGCGCGCGAGGAGCGTGCGGCGGAACCGCTCGCCGTTCTCGCGGCGCAGGCCGCCGTTCTCGCGATACCACTCGACCGTGTCGGCGTCGAGCACCTCCGACCAGATGTACGAGTAGTAGCCGGCCGAGTACCCACCGCCGAACACGTGGTTGTAGTACGTCGTGCGGTAGCGCGCCGGGACCGGCGCGAAGGCGACGCCCGCGGCGTCGAGCGCGGCGGTCTCGAAGGGCACCACGTCGTCGACCGCCGCGGGCACGGCCTCCGGCGCGAGCTGGTGCCACGCCTGGTCGAGCAGCGCGGCGGCCAGGTACTCGGTGGTGCCGAAGCCCTCGTTGAACTGGCGCGAGGCGAGCATCGTGTCGACCCACTCCGCCGGCATGGGCTCGCCCGTCTCGTGGTGCACGGCGTAGGAGCGCAGGATCTCCGGCTCCCAGGCCCACATCTCGTTGACCTGCGAGGGGTACTCGACGAAGTCGCGCGGGACGTCGGTCCCGGACTGGGACGGGAACCGCACGTCCGAGAAGAGTCCGTGCAGCGCGTGGCCGAACTCGTGGAACAGCGTGATGACCTCGTCCCAGCCGAGGAGCGTGGGCTGCCCGGCCGGCGGCTTGACGATGTTGAGGTTGTTCACGACGACGGGCCTCTGGCCCAGCAGGTGGTTCTGGTCGACGAGGTTGTTCATCCACGCGCCGCCGCGCTTGGCCTCGCGCGTGTACCAGTCGGCGAGGAACAGGCCCATGCCCTCGCCCGGCGCACCCAGTGTCTCGGCGTCGAAGACCTCGAACACGCGCACGTCCGGGTGGTACCCGACGAGGTCGGTGCGCTCGGTGAACGAGATCCCGAACAGGAGGTTCGCGGCGCGGAAGACGCCGTCGTGCACGACCTTCTCGAGCTCGAGGTAGGGGCGCAGGAGCGCGTCGTCGAGCGCGTAGCGGTCCTTGCGCACGCGCTCGGCGTAGTACGACCAGTCCGACGCGCGCAGGCTCGCCCCGGGCTCGTCCGCCTGCAGGGCGGCCTCGAGGTCCGCCGCCTCGCGGCGAGCGTTGGCGACGGCGGCCGGCGCCAGGCGGGACAGCATCGCGTTCACGGCCTCGGTCGTCTTCGCCGTGGCGTCCTCGGCGACGTACGCCGCGTGGTGCTCGTGACCGAGCAGGCGCGCGCGCTCGGCCCGCAGGCGCACGGTCTCGAGGACGATCGCACGCGTGTCGTGGTCGTCGCCGGTCGCCCCGCGCGACTCGGACGCGCGCTGCACCCGCTCGCGCACCTCGCGGTCCGTCAGGGACGCGAGGACGCCCTGCTGCGTCGGGAGCTGCATCTCGAGGAGCCACGCGCCCTCGTGACCGCGCGCCGCGGCGGCCGCGGCGGCCCCCGCCACGGCGTCCTCGGCAAGACCGTCGAGCTCGGCGCGGTCCGTGACGAGCACGCTCGCGGCGTTCGCGCCGGCGAGGAGCTTGCGCCCGAACGCGGCCTCGAGGCTCGTCAGGCGCGCGTTGAGGTCGCGCAGCCGGGCCTGCTCCCCGGCGTCGAGCTCGACGCCGGACCGGCGCAGGTCGACGAGCAGCGTGTGCAGCAGCCACGCGGCGTCGGGCTCGAGGGCGAGCTCGCCGGCGTCGGCGGCGTCCTGCAGGGCGCGCGCACGGGCGTGCAGGCGCCGGTCCATGTAGATCGCGTCGTGGTGCGCGGCGAGCTCGGGCGCGACGGTCTCCTGGATCTCCTCGAGACCGGGCGTCGCGTCCGCGCTGACCTGGTTGAAGAACGCGTGGAGCACGCGGGTCAGCGCCTGCCCGGAGCGCTCGAGCGCCTCGAGGGTGTTCGCCACCGTCGGCGGCTCCGGGTCGGTCGCGATCGCCTCGACGGCGGACCGCTGGGCGGCCATGCCCGCCCGCAGCGCCGGCAGGTAGTGCTCCTCGCGGATCGCGGAGTAGTCCGGGAGCTCGTACGCGAGCGACGACGGCGCGGCGAAGGGGTTGGCGGGATCGAGGTCGAGGACGGCGCCGGTCGGCACCACGGAAGACGTCATGGGCCCCATCCTCACCCTGCGACGCGGTCTGCGGAAACCGGGTGCGGCCACGGCTCGCAGGGCTCGCGCGGGTCGTCGGCCAGGAGGGTGGCGAGCCACGCGTCCCGGCGCACGCCGCGCTGGAGCGCGTGACCGCGCACCGTGCCCTCGACCCGGAAGCCCAGGCGCCACGCCAGCCGCCGCGACGGCCAGTTCCCGACGTACGCCTCCCAGGACAGGCGCGCGAGCCCGAGCACCTCGGGGTCGAACGCCGCGTCGACGACGAGCCGGCCGGCCGCGGTCGCGAGACCCCGGCCGCGGCCCGCGGGCGTCATCCAGTAGCCGATCTCGGCCGAGCGCTGCCCGGCGGGCGCGTCGTCGAGGCCGAGACCGAACATGCCGAGGAGGGGGCCGGCGTCCTCCGGTCCCGGTAGGCCCGAGCGCCCCGCGCTCTCGCGGACGGCCCACGTGAGCACGCTCCCCCGCTCCCAGCCCGGGGTCACGTAGTCGCGCACGAAGCCGACCGCGTCGTCGCGCGTGTAGGGGGACGGCACGACGGTCCACGCGGCGACGTCGGGGTCCTGGCACGCGGCGGTGATGGCGTCGACGTCGCCGAGCGTCGGGGTGGCGAGGTGGACGACGCCGTCGTCGAGGGTGAAGGGCTGCACACCGGCACCCTGCCACGCCGCAACCCCCCGGTCACGGCCTTTGCCCCCGCGGTCGCCGCGCCCTCAGCCCGCGCCGAGCGCCTCGCCCGCCGGCGTCGCCTCCAGACCGTGCGCCCGGGCGACCGCGTCGTTGAGCAGCGCCCCGCGGTGCGTCGAGGCTCCCGCGCGCAGCAGCGGGTCGGCGCGCACCGCGTCGAGACCACCGTCCGCGAGCGCCGCCAGGTAGGGCAGGGTCGCGCTCGTCAGCGCCTGGGTGCTCGTCACCGGGACGGCTCCCGGCATGTTGGCGACGCAGTAGAACGTGGTGTCGTGGACGGCGAACGTCGGGTCGTCGTGCGTCGTGGGGCGCGAGCTCTCGAAGCACCCGCCCTGGTCGACCGCGACGTCGACGAGCACGGCCCCCGGGCGCATGCGGGAGACGAGGTCGTCGCTCACGAGGCGCGGAGCGCGGGCGCCGGCCACGAGCACGGCGCCGACGACGAGGTCGGCCTCGAGCACCTCGCGCTCGACGGCGTACGCGCTCGACGCGACGGTGCGCACGCGTCCGCCCAGCTCGTGGTCGAGCGAACGCAGGACGGGCAGGGACAGGTCGAGCACGGTCACCTCGGCACGCATGCCGACGGCGATCTGGGCAGCGCTGCGACCGGCCGTCCCGCCGCCGAGCACGACGACGCGCCCGGGCGGGGTGCCCGGGACACCGCCGAGCAGGACCCCTCGCCCGCCGGCGGGCCGCTGCAGGAGCCACGCGCCGACCTGCGTCGCCATGCGGCCCGCGACCTCGCTCATGGGTGCGAGGAGCGGGAGGCTGCCGTCGGGCGCCTGCATCGTCTCGTACGCGACCGACGTCGTGCCGGCGTCGAGCAGGGCCCGCGTCCCCGCCGCGTCGGCCGCCAGGTGCAGGTAGGCGAACAGCAGCACGTCCTTGCGCAGCAGCGGGTACTCGCTCGCGACGGGCTCCTTGACCTTGCACACGAGCTCCGCCTCGCCCCACACCTCCTCGGCGGTGGCGACCACGCGCGCGCCGGCCCGCTCGAACTCGGCGTCGGACAGGTGGGAGCCGTCGCCGGCCCCGGACTGGACGAGCACGTCGTGCCCGGCCCGCACGAGGTGGTGGGCGCCGGCAGGGGTGAGCGCGACGCGGTCCTCGTGGTTCTTGACCTCGGTGGGTATGCCGATCCTCATGCTCCAGTGTCGCCGCACGCGGGTCGTTCGCGCGTGCCGTGCACCGGCGTGCCGCGCGCTCCGCTAGCGTCAGGCCATGCCCACGTGGACCGACCCCGGCGAGGTCGAGTTCGACGCCGTGGTGACCGCGGCGGGGACGGCCACGGGTGCGTTCGTGGAGCTGCCGTACGATGCCTCGGACCTGTTCGGCACACGGGGCCGGGTTCCCGTCGTGGTGCGGCTCGACGACGTGACGTACCGGGCGTCGCTCGTGTCCTACGGCGGCCCGCACCTGCTCGCGGTGCTGCGCGACGTCCGCCGCGGCCTCCACAAGGGCGTGGGCGACCGCGTGCACGTGCGGCTGCGGCTCGCGGCGGACGTCTCGTCCGTCCCGCGCTGACCCGCCCGGCTCAGTCCTCGGCGGCGGGCGGTGCGGTCCGCGGCGTGACGTCGCCCAGCGCGATCTCCTTGGCCGTGGGGACCTCCTCCTCCATGGGCGGGTCCTTGTGCCGCAGCCTGGTGAACACCGACCACGCGACCGCGACGAGCGGCACGGACACCACCGCGCCGAGGATCCCGGCGATCAGCGTGCCCGCCGTAACCGAGATCGCGACGACCACGGGGTGCAGCGAGACCTGCGCCCCCATGATGAGCGGCTGCAGGATGTGTCCCTCGAACTGCCCGATGAGGGCGATGCCCACCGTGACGATCAGCGCCGTGACGACCCCGTCCGCCGCGAGCGCGACGACGGCAGCGACGATCATGGCCAGGGGTGCGCCGATGATCGGGATGAACGCACCGATGAACACGAGCACGGCCAGCGGGGCGGCAAGCGGCACCCCGAGCACCGCGAGGAGGATCCCGGCGAGGATGCCGTCGATGATGGCGATGATGACGGTGCCGCGCGCGTAGCCCGAGAAGGTGTACCAGCCGGCCCCGCCCGCGACCTTCCAGCTGTCGCGCGAGCGCGCGGGCAGCTGGTTGAGGAACCAGGTCCACATGTCCTTCCCGCGCGCCAGGAAGAACACCGTGCAGAAGATCGCGAGCGCGATCGCCGCGAACGCCTCGAACACGGACCCGGCGCTCGCGGCCGCCTGGCTGGCGATGTCGCCGCCGTGCTCGGTGATCCACTGGCGGCCGTTCTCGATCCAGCCGTTGACGTCGTCCGCCGTGATCGTCACGGGCAGCGGCCCGTTCTCGAGGAAGTCGAAGATCTGGTCGATGCCGTCGGTGAACTCGCCGGCGAGCGCCTCCCACTGCCCCGCGACCGACGAGATGACGTACGTGAGCAGCCCCGCGATGAACAGCAGGGCGGACAGCAGCGCGAGCGCCGTCGCGAGCCCGCGGGGCATGACCCGGGCGTAGACGTCGGTGACGGGTCGCAGCACCGACGTGATGACGAGCGCGAGGAAGACGGCGACGAAGACCAGCTGGACCTGCGCCGTCGCGTAGAAGATCAGCGCGACCGCGGCGACGACGAGCAGGAGGCGCCACGACCACCCCGCGGCGCTGCGCAGCCACGACGGGACGGTGTCGTCGTGCCCCACGACGGACGGGTTGCGCCGCGCGCCGGCGACCTTGCGGGCCTCCCGCGAGGCGCCCACCAGGTGCTTGACCGAGGCGGGCGCGCGGTCGTTCGTCGCGCCGGCGCGCGAGTTCGCCCCCGCCTCCTCGGGCGGCTGCTGCTCGTCGGTCACGCTCACCCCCGTCGGCGCGCTCGTGCGCGCCCTCGTGCGCCCAGTCTGCCCCAGGTCGTCCCGAGACGCGCCGCGGGGTCGCGAGGGGTCGGCGCGATGCGGGATCACCGGCCGGACCGTGCTATGTTTTTCCCCGCACCGAAACGGCGGGAACGTCGGGACGGTCCACTCGTCCGGGTGGCGGAATGGCAGACGCGCTAGCTTGAGGTGCTAGTGCCCTTTATCGGGCGTGGGGGTTCAAGTCCCCCTCCGGACACTCGTTGAGACAGCGACGACGGAGCGGGTCCAGGCACAGCCTGGGCCCGCTTCGTCGTTGCCGAGCGCCGTCGGCAGGCGGTCGCTACCGTGGCGTCGTGGAGCTGCCCAGCCCTCTGCGCCGGCACCTGGCCCCCGGCGCGGCGCCCGAGCTGCTGTACGGCGCCGTGGTGAGCGGGTCCGTGCTGGCCGTCGCGAGCGTCCACGGCGTCGCCCAGGACCGGGTCGCGGTGGCCACGGCGTCGGTCGCGCTCGTCTACTGGCTCGCGCACGTCTTCGTCGACGCGGTCGGCGGCCGGTTCGAGGACGTCGAGCACTCCGTCGGGACGCGGCTCGCGGTCGCGCTGCGCACGAACTTCGGCGTCCTGCTGGGCAGCGTCCCGCCCGTCCTCGTGTTCCTGCTCGGAGACGCTCTCGGGCTCGACGTCACCGGGGCCGCCTGGCTCGCGCTGTGGTTCACCGTCGCCCTCATCGTGGCGGCGGCCGTCCTGGCCGGCTACCGCGCCGGGGCGCGCGGCCTCGCCCTCGCGGCCGAGGCCGCCGTCGCCGGCGCTTTCGGCGTCGTGGTGATCCTGCTCAAGTACCTGTTGCACTAGGACCGTCCCGGCGAGGGGCGTCGCCACCGCGCGCCTGCTCCGCCGGGCGGGGCGCCAGCCGCACCTCGGCACGCAGCCCACCCAGCGAGGACTCCCCCAGCGTCACGTCGCCACCGTGCTCCCGCGCGGTCTCGCGCGCGATGGCCAGCCCGAGGCCGGTGCCGCCCGCGTCGCGCTCGCGCGCCTCGTCGAGGCGTGTGAAGCGTTCGAAGACGCGTTCGCGGTCGGCGACGTCGATGCCTGGACCGTCGTCGTCGACGACGACGTCGCCCGGACCGACCGTGACGCGGACGCTCGACCTGGCGTGCCGGACCGCGTTGTCCACCAGGTTGCGCACGACCCGGGCGATCGCGTCCCGGTCGCCGCGGGCCGTCGGCGTGCCGTCGACGTCGACCGTCACCGTGACGGGCGCGCGACCGGGTTCCTGCCGCTGCCGCACCGTGGACGCCGCGACGACCTCGCGCGCCACGGCGCCCAGGTCGACGTCGTGGTCCGCGAGCGGCCGCGCGCCCAGCCGGGCGAGCACGAGGAGGTCGTCGACGAGGGCCTGCAGGCGGCGCACCTCGTCCTCGAGCTCGACGGCGAGCTCGTCGCCGGGGTACGCCGCGGGGTGCAGCCGCGCGACCTCGATGCTCGCGCGCAGCGCCGCCACGGGCGAGCGCAGCTCGTGCGCCGCGTCGGCGACGAACGTCCGCTGCCGGGCCGCGGCCGCCTGGAGGCTGTCGAGCATCGTGTTGAGCGTGCGGGCGAGGGCGGCGAGCTCGTCGTCGGTGCGCGGCACCGGGAGCACGCCCGGACCGCCCGACCGCGCGACCGCCTCGGCGCCCTGCCGCAGCTCCTCGACGGGCGACAGCGCCCTGCCCAGGACCGACCAGATCACCCCCGCCGCCACGAGCGTGAGCAGCGGGACGACGACGGCGAGCGAGAGGCGCAGCGCGCGCACCACGCCCTCGACCTCACGCAGCGGCACGGTCGCCACGGCCGTCGTCCCGCCAGCCTCGCCCGAGCCGGCGACGGGCACGACGGCGACCCGCGCCGCGGCGTCGTACGCGCTGCGGTCCGTGCCGACCACGCGCACGCCGTCCGCGGCGTCGGCCTCGGCGCGCAGGGCCGCGAGCTCGTCGGCCGGCAGGACCGGCAGGGTGCGGCTCGCCGTCCCCGAGGACGCCAGCACCTCGCCCGCAGGCCCGACCAGCTGCGCGACCTCGCCCGGCTCGGAGACCGGCAGCACGTCCGGCACCTGGTCGCTCGCCGCGAGGCGGGCGACCAGGACCGCGCGCTCGCGCGCGATGTCGTCCAGCGCGGCGACGCGCCCCCCGGACACCACCGCGGAGAGCACGACGGCACCGATCACGAGCGCGGCCGCGAGCACGAGCGACGCGAGAGCGGTCAGCCGGGCGCGCAGCGACCACCGGGGACGCGTCACGACGCGGCGGGGCCGGGCCCCCGCGGCGCGGCGGCGACCGTGAGGCGGTAGCCGGCGCCGCGCACGGTCTCGATGACCGACTGGCCGAACTTGCGCCGCAGGTACCCGACGTAGACCTCGACGACGTTCAGCCCGTCCCCCGCGGCGTCCCACACGTGGTCGCGCAGCTCGCCCTTGCTCAGCACCTGCCCCGGCCTGCGCATGAAGTACTCGAGGAGCGCGAACTCGCGTGCCGTGGTCTCGACCTCGTAGCCGCGCTGCGTCACGACGCGCGTCGCCGGGTCCAGGGCGAGGTCGCCGACCGTCAGGACCGCGGGCCGCGGCTGCGGCCCGCGCCGCACCAGGGCGCGCACGCGCGCGACGAGCTCGACGAAGGAGAAGGGCTTCGTGAGGTAGTCGTCCGCGCCGAGGTCGAGACCGTCGGCGATGTCGTACTCGCCGTCCTTGGCGCTGAGGATGAGCACGGGCGTCCAGACCTGGAGCTCGCGGAGCCGCGCGACGACGTCGTACCCGTTCAGGCCCGGCAGCATGATGTCGACCAGGACCGCGTCGAACGCCCCCGACGCGGCGAGCTCGAGGCCGCGTCTCCCGTCGAGCGCGACGTCGACCGCGAAACCCTCGGCGAGCAGGCCGCGGCGCAGCGCCCCGGCGACACCTCGCTCGTCCTCGACCACCAGCACCCGCACGTCGACAGCATGGCACTCCCCGGCCGTCGTGGCGGGAACCAGGGCCGACGGCGTTCTCAGCGTGGCCTCAGCAGGCGTGTGGGACGGTGTCGTCATGGCAGCCGAACCCGTCCCCTCGTCCCCTCACGAGCCCGTCGGCGGGAGCTCGCGACGCGCCCGCTGGGCCGTCCCGGCCGTGGTCGCCGCGGTCGTCGCCGGTGCGTTCGCCGCGCCGACGCTCGTCGCCTCCGCCGACGCCGACCTCCCCGAGCTCACGCCCGCGGAGCTGCTGACGAAGGTCGCGGAGGCCGACCCCGTCCCGCTGTCCGGGACGGTGGTCCACACCGCACGGCTCGGGCTCCCCGACCTCCCGCTCGAGGAGCTGCAGGGCGCGAGCCCGCTCGACCTGCTGGGCGGCAGCTCGACCGTCCGCCTGTGGTCCGACGGCGAGGACCGCTCGCGCGCCGCGCTGCTCGGCGACCTCTCGGAGTTCTCCGTCGTGCGGGACGGTCCCGAGGCCTGGACGTACTCGAGCCGCGACGACGAGGTCGTGCACTACACGGTCGCGCCGGACGACCTCGCCGCCTACGAGGAGCTCGACGAGCAGGCGCGCGCCGGTGCCGCACCGGACGTCGCGGGCGACCTGCCGACGCCCGCGCAGGCGGCGGACGCCCTCGTCGCCTACGCCGGGCTCTCCACGGACCTGTCGGTCGGCACGGCGACCGAGGTCGCGGGGCGCGACGCCTACCAGCTGGGCCTCGTGCCGCGCACCGACGGCACCCTCGTGGAGCGCGTGCTCGTCGCCGTCGACGCGGAGACGTCCACGCCGCTGCGGGTGCAGGTCTGGAGCACGCAGGACACGCAGACGCCCGCCCTGGAGATCGGGTTCACCGACGTGTCCTTCGAGACGCCGGACGACGCCGTCTTCGACTTCTCCGCACCCGCCGGGGCGTCCACCAGCGAGGTCGAGGTCCCGCTGCCCGACCCGGCCGACCACCCCGCCGCAGGCCCCGAGGCGCTGACCGCGCTGCCCGAGGGCGTCTCGGTGACCGGCACCGGCTGGGAGACGGTCGTCGCCGTCGACGGCGTCGACGTGGCCGGCCTGCTCGCCGGTGACCCGGCGTCCGCGACGGCGCTGCCCGGTGTCGAGCGCAGCTTCGGCTCCGCCGGTGCGCAGGACCTGTACGGCGAGCTCGTCGGCGAGGACGGGGTCGCCCCCGGCCTGCCGGAGATCGACGCCGCCGGGCTGTACGAGCAGCTGACGCAGGAGGTGCCGGAGGGCCGCCTGCTCTCCTCGGCGCTGCTGTCCGTCCTCGTGACCGACGACGGCCGCGTCCTCGCCGGGGCGGTGCCGCCCGAGGCGCTGCGCGCCCTCGCATGACGAGCGGGACCGGCGCCGTCCCCGCGCACGACCTCGCCGTGCGCACCCGTGGCCTGACCAAGCGCTTCCGCTCGGGCCAGGTCGCGGTGGACGGCGTCGACCTCGAGGTGCCGCGCGGGGCCGTCTACGGGTTCCTCGGGCCGAACGGCTCGGGCAAGACGACGACGCTGCGCATGGTGCTGGGGCTGGTCGCCCCGACGTCCGGCACCGCCGCGCTCCTCGGGGAGCCGATGCCGGCCGCAGGGCCGCGCGTCCTGCCCCGGGTGGGCGCGCTCGTCGAGGGCCCCGGCTTCCATCCCTACCGGTCGGGGCGCGCGAACCTCGACCGCCTGGACGCCGTGGACGCGACCGCCGACCCGCGGACGCGCGGACGCCGGGCGGACGCCGCCCTCGACCGCGTGGGGCTCACCGCGGCGGCGCGCAAGCCGTTCCGCCAGTACTCGCTCGGGATGAAGCAGCGCCTCGGGCTCGCGGCGGCCCTGCTGCGGCCGCGCGACCTGCTCGTCCTCGACGAGCCGACGAACGGCCTGGACCCCCAGGGCACGCGCGAGGTGCGTCACCTCCTGCGCGAGCTCGCCGAGGCCGGCACGACCGTCCTGGTCTCCTCCCACCTCCTGGGAGAGGTCGAGCAGGTGTGCACGCACGTCGGCGTCATGAGCCGCGGCAAGCTCCTGGTCCAGGGCGCCCCGGAGCAGCTCGCCGCCGACGCGGAGACCACCGTCGTCGTCAGCACGACCCGCGCGTGCGTGGACGGTGCCGCCCGGCTCCTCGCGGACCTCGGCCTCGTCGACCTCCAGCGCGAGGGAACGGCGCTCACCGCACGCCTCGGCCTCGTCGCGCCGGAGAAGATCTCGGCGGCGATGGTCGGCGCCGGTCTCGACCTCGTCGGTCTCGAGGTCCGGCGGCCGAGCCTGGAGAACCTGTTCGTCGAGCTGACCGGGGAGGGTTTCGATGTCGCTCGCTGACGTGGAGGCGGACGCGCGGCGTCCGCCGGAGCCCGAGGCTCCCGCACGCGTGCGCGGCGCCTTCGCCCGGCTGGTCGCCAGCGAGCTCCGCCTCGTCCTCGGACGACGTCGCAACCTCGTCCTGCTGGCCGGTCTCGCCCTCGTCCCCGTCCTCATCGGCACGGTCGTCCTCGTCACGCAGGACACCGCGGTCGGCGCCGGCGGACCACCGTTCCTCGACCGGGTGACCGGCAACGGCCTGTTCCTCGTGCTGACCGCGCTCGTCGCGTGCCTGCCCCTGCTGCTGCCCCTCGCCGTCGGCATCGTCGCGGGAGACGCCGTCGCCGGGGAGGCGCAGGCCGGCACGCTGCGCTACCTCCTGCTCGTCCCCGTGCCCCGCACGAGGCTCCTCGCCGCGAAGGCGCTCGGGGTGCTCGTCTTCGCCGGGTGCACGGTGGTCGCGATCGCCGTGTCCGGGCTCGTCGTCGGCGCGGCGTACTTCGGCGTCGGCAACGTCACGCTCCTGTCCGGGGACACGGTCTCCATGGCCGAGGGCCTGGTCCGCACGGCGGGCATCGTCGTGTACGTCGGGCTGTCCCTCACCGGGCTCGTCGCCGTCGGGCTGTTCTTCTCGACGCTCACCGAGGTCCCCGTCGCCGCGATGGCGGCGACCGTCGTCGTCGCGGTCGTGTCGGGCGTCCTCGACGCCCTCCCGCAGCTGTCCGCCGTGCACGGCGCGCTCCTGACGCACCACTGGCTCGACGTCGGTGAGCTGCTGCGCACCGAGGTCGATCTCGGCGTGCTCGGCCAGGGTCTCGCCGTCCAGGCGGCGTGGGCGGCCGTCTTCGGCGCGCTCGCGTGGAGCCGGTTCACGACGGCGGACGTGTCGTCCTGAGGGAAGCGCCAACGGGAACGGAGCGCCCCGTGGCACCCAGGTGCGAGCGCGGGACCGTCTGCGCACGATGGCTGGGCCGCCCGGACGACCGGACGGCCCGCCCACACGAGGAGGACCACGATGCGCGCCGTCGTCTACCGCGGACCGAACCAGGTGGAGGTCACGGACGTTCCGGACGCCCGGGTCGAGGAGCCCACCGACGCCCTCGTCCGGATCACGACCACGAACATCTGCGGCTCGGACCTGCACATGTACGAGGGGCGGACCGCGGTCGAGGAGGGCAAGGTCCTCGGCCACGAGAACATGGGGATCGTCGAGGAAGTGGGCGACGCCGTCGGTCGCGTCCAGGTCGGCGACCGCGTGAGCGTCCCGTTCAACATCGCGTGCGGCACGTGCCGCAACTGCACCGCGGGGTGGACGTCGTTCTGCCTGCGCACCAACCCGACCGAGGGCATGGAGGGCGCCGCCTACGGATACGCCAACATGGGCCCGTACGACGGCGGTCAGGCCGAGGTCCTGCGCGTGCCCTACGCGGACTTCAACCTCCTCGAGCTGCCCGAGGGCACGGACCACGAGAACGACTTCACGATGCTGTCCGACATCTTCCCCACGGGCTGGCACGGCACCGAGCTCGCCGGCGTCTCCCCCGGCGACGACGTCGCCGTCTTCGGCGGCGGACCCGTCGGGCTCATGGCCGCGCACAGCGCGATGCTCCGCGGTGCGGCGCGCGTGCTCGTCGTCGACAAGGAGCCCGACCGGCTGCGTCTCGCCGAGGAGATCGGCGCGCAGGGGATCGACTTCTCCGCCGGGGACCCCGTCGAGCAGATCATGGACGCCACGCTCGGCCGCGGAGTCGACAGCGGCGTCGAGGCCGTCGGCTACCAGGCGCACGACCCGTCCGGCGAGGAGCACCCCGAGCTCGTGCTCGACAACCTCGTTCAGGTCGTGCGCGCGACGGGCGGCATCGGCGTCGTCGGCGTGTACGTGCCGCAGGACCCGGGCGCGAACGACGAGGGCGCGAAGCAGGGCCGGATCGGCTGGGACTACGGCACGTTCTTCACCAAGGGCCAGCACGTGGGCACCGGCCAGGCGCCGGTCATGCGCTACAACCGCCAGCTGCGCGACCTCATCGTCGCGGGCCGGGCGCGCCCGTCGTTCCTCGTCTCCCACGAGCTCGGGCTCGAGGAGGCGCCGGACGCGTACGCGCGCTTCGACGCGCGCGAGGACGGCTGGACGAAGGTGCTGCTCAAGCCCGCAGCCTGACCGTTACCGGCACGTCGGCGCCCCTCGCCTGCGGCGGGGGGCGCCGTCACGCGCGGGACCCGGCCCGGGTATCTCCCGCGCCACGGACAGCGCCCACGCGACGAGCGGCACCTGGAGCGGCAGGCGACCCCAGGCGACCGCGGGTCGGCGGGCCCAGGCCCGGGCGCCGGGGCGGGAGTCGAGGGCCATCTTCACGTTGCCGGGGAACACCCCGACGAGCAGGGCAGCGCTCGCCGCTCCGCCGAGCCGGCGGGTGCGCGGCAGCACGAGCGCGGCCGCGCACGCGAGCTCCGCCACCCCGCTGCCGACGACCCAGGCCCTCGCCGGACCGAGCGCGCGCGGGATCAACGGTTCGAGGACCTGCGGCCGGGCGAGGTGCAGCGCGCCCGACGACCCGAGCAGGGTCGCGAGCCCGACGGCGGAGGCGGCGCGAGGACGCATCGGTCGAGGCTACGGCGCGCGTCGCGGCCGCGCCCGGCGCCCATGGGCAACGTCTTGGCGCTTGGCACACTATTCCGTTGCGGTGCCGTGCGTCCGCATGTCGGCGCACACCGGTAGGGTTCGGACGTTCCGGACAGAACATCCGACCGTCGCACCCGCGTGCGGCCGTCCGAAGACGAGGAGACCGCCGAACCATGATGGGTGCCAACCACGCGGCGACGGGAGCCGCCGCGTGGATCGCCGTGACGTCGACCGCACCGTTCGCCCTCGGCTGGCACACCGTGTCGTCCGTGGGCGTCATGACCGGCGCCGTCGTGTGCGCGGGCGCGGCGCTGCTGCCCGACGCCGACCACCACAACGGCACGTTCGCCCACTCGCTGCCGCCGGTGAGCGAGTGGGTGTCCGACGCGGTCGAGACGATCGCGGGTGGGCACCGCCAGGGCACGCACTCGTTCCTCGGCATCGCGGTGTTCACCGCGCTCGCGTGGGCCGCCGGGCTGGTCACGGTCGAGACGGCGTCGTTCGGCACGGTGTACGTGGGCGCGGGCGTGCTCGCCGTCCTGCTCGTCGCGCTCGCGCTCCAGGCGCTCAAGCTCACGCGGCGCGGGAAGCTCGCGCCCTGGCTGACGTCGCTGACCGTGGCGGTGCTCGTCGCGCTGTTCGCGCCCGAGGAGTGGAACTGGCTCCCCGTCGCCGTGGGCATCGGCGTCACCGTGCACATCCTCGGCGACGTGCTCACGACCAACGGCGCGCCTTTGCTGTGGCCGGTCAAGGTCCGCTCGCCCCGGTGGGTGCGCCGCTCCCTCGTCGTCGACGACGTGTGGCGCCCCAGCGGCAGCTTCGCGCTACCGCTCCTCGGCTCGACCGGCTCCGTGCGCGAGTGGATCCTCGCGACCGCCGTCGGGACGTACGCCGTCGTCGGGTTCATCTGGTCGGCCCTCGACCAGATGGGCTTCGACACGCACGGCACCTGGGACCGGGTGCTCGAGACGGTCGGCGCCGCCGTCGCCGTCGCCTTCTGAGCCGTAAATCCGTTGCCCGGCCGCGCGTCCCGGTGGGACGGTCTGAGCCGAGCCGCCCGCGCGTCGGGCACGAGGGAGAGGAGGAAGGCCATGAGCTGCACGAGCCATGCCCGTGTACCCACCCTCGGGAGCGCCGCCAGCCGCTGACCGGCCGGACCGCCGGGCACAGCCCGGCCGGCACCGTGCGCTCCCCGCCCCAAGGAGCCACCACCGTGCCCGAGCACGACCTGCACGACCTGTACCCCCACCTGCCGACGACCTGGGCGCGCGACGCACGCACTCCCCCGCCTCGCCGACTGCGCCGCCACGACGCCGACGACGACGCCGCCGAGCGCGGGGTGCTCGACGCCGCGCTCGGCGACGACCAGCGCTGGTCGACCTGGTCCGCCGTCGAGAAGGGCCAGCGCGGACCCGAGCCACGACCTGGCTGGGTCGTCACCGCCGACGCCGCCGTGGACACCGAGCTCGGCGTCCTGAAGACCGGCAAGGAGGCGGACGTGTTCCTCGTCGAGCGCGCCGTCCCCGGCGACCCCGCGCAGCGGGTGCTGCTCGCCGCGAAGCGCTACCGGGACGTCGACCACCGCGCGTTCCGGCGCGACACCCTGTACACCGAGGACCGCCGCACGCGTCGCACGCGCGACCGGCGCGCGCTCGACCGCAAGTCCTCCTACGGCCGCCAGGTCGCGGCCGGGCAGTGGGCCGCGGCCGAGTTCGCCGCGCTGGTCGAGCTGTGGTCCGCCGGGGTCCCCGTGCCCTACCCCGTGCAGATCGACGGGACCGAGATCCTCATGGAGTTCGTCGGCTCGGGCGGCGACGACACCCCCGTCGCCGCGCCGCGGCTCGCCCGCGCCCGCCCCGACGCGGAGCTCCTCGCGTCCTGGTGGGACCAGGTGCGCGACGCCATGGCCGTGATGGCGCGGCTCGGCTACGCGCACGGAGACCTGTCCCCGTACAACGTGCTCGCCGACGACGACCGCCTCGTGATCATCGACCTGCCGCAGGTCGTGGACCTCGTCGCCAACCCGTTCGGCACCGAGCTGCTCTTGCGCGACTGCCGGACGATGGCCTCGTGGTTCGCCGCCCGCGGGCTCGACGCGGACGCGGACGAGCTCTTCGCCGCGCTCCTCGCCCACGCCTGGTGACGGGCGGCACGGGAGGACGCGGCACGGTAGAACGGGGGCATGGAGTCCTACGACAGCGACGACGTGCAGGCCTTCCTCGCGACCTTCGGGGTCGCCGTGAGCACGGGCGACCTCGACGCCATCGCCGAGAGCTACGCGTTCCCCGCTCTCGCCGTGGACGCGACGACGTCCGAGGTGGTGCCCGACCCGGACGCGGTCCGTGACAGCGCCCGGCGCGCGGCGCGCGGCTACCGCGAGCGCGGGCTCGTCGCCGCGGCGGCGCACCTGGAGGACGTCGAGGAGGTGGGCGACGCGCTCGTGTGGGCGCGCGTGCGCTGGAGCTACCGCGACGAGTGGGCGAACGAGCAGGAGTCGTCGACCGTCCGGTACCTGCTGCGTCGTGCCCGCGACACGTTCGAGGTGTGCGTCGAGGTGCGCCTCGACCCGCGCGAGGCCTGAGTCACCGGAAGTCGCGCGAGGTCGTCGCGACCTGGAGCGACAACGGAGCGAGGTGCTCCGCGACGAGGTTCGTCGCGCCGTCGGCCCGCTCCAGCCGGCCCCGGACGACGAGGCCCGCGGACGTGCGCGCGACCTTGCGGAACCGCCGCCACAGGCCGGGCGAGCACACGACGTTGAGGATGCCCGTCTCGTCCTCCAGGGACAGGAACGTCACGCCGCCGGCGGTGCCCGGCCGCTGCCGGTGGGTCACGACGCCCCCGACGGCGACGCGCGACCCCGGCAACGTCCCGGCCCGCTCCCCCGTCCGGTCACGACCGCTCTGCGCGCGCTCGATCTCCTCGGCGGTACGGACCGCGTCCGCGACGGTGAGCACGCCGGCGGCGTCGAGCCCGTCGCGCACGTACTGGGTCGGGTAGGAGTCGGCGGACACGCCCGTGGCCCACACGTCCGCGACGGCGGTCTCGACGTCCGACATGCCGGGCAGCGTCGGGGCCTCGACACCGACGCTGACCCCCGGGAGCGTGTCCGGCCCCTCCTGGGACAGCGCGCCCGCGGCCCACAGCGCCTCGCGCCGCGTCACGCCGAGCGACTCCGTCGCGCCCGCGGTCGCGAGTCCCTCGAGCTGCGCGGTCGTGAGGTCCACGCGCCGCACGAGGTCGCGCAGGTCCCGGAACGGCCGGGACGCCTCGCCGCCCGACGCCTCGCCGCCCGACGACGCGCCGCCGTCGCGCGCCGCGACGATGCGCTCCGCGGCGTGCTTGCCGAGCCCGCGCACGCTCGCGAGCCCGAGCCGCACCGCGAGCCCGAGGTCCGGCTCCGGCCCGAACGCGGTGTCGATCCGCGGAGGCTCGGCACGAGCGGGAGGGGGCGGGGACCGCCGAGGGCCGTGGTCGGGCAGCCGCTCGACCGTCGCCTCGACGTCGGACGCGTTGACGTCCGGGCGCAGCACCGTGACGCCGCGGCGCCGGGCGTCGGCCACGAGGGACTGCGGCGAGTAGAACCCCATGGGCTGCGCCGCGAGCAGCCCGGCGTAGAACGCGGCCGGGTGGTGCACCTTGAGCCACGAGCTCGCGTAGACGAGGAACGCGAACGAGTACGCGTGCGACTCGGGGAACCCGAAGTCGGCGAACGCCTTGAGCTTGTCGTAGATCTCCTCACGGACCACCGGGTCGTCGACCCCGTTCCTCCGCATGCCCGCCATGAGCCGCTCGCGCAGCGCCTCCATGCGCTCGACCGACCGCTTGGAGCCCATCGCACGGCGCAGCTGGTCGGACTCCGCGGGCGTGAAGTCCGCGACGTCGATCGCCATCTGCATGAGCTGCTCCTGGAACAGCGGCACACCGAGCGTCTTGCCGAGCGACTTCTCCAGCAGCGGGTGCAGGTACGTGACCTTCTCCCGCCCCCGCGCCCGGTTGATGTACGGGTGCACCGACCCGCCCTGGATCGGCCCGGGCCGGATGAGCGCGACCTCGATGACGATGTCGTAGAACCGGCGCGGGCGCAGGCGCGGCAGCGTCGCCATCTGTGCGCGCGACTCCACCTGGAACACCCCCACGGTGTCGGCCGCGCACAGCAGGTCGTACACCGCCGGGTCGTCCTCCGGCAGCGTGTGCAGCTCGAGGTGCGACCCCTCGTGCCGCTCGACGAGGCCGAAGCCGATGCGCAGCGCCGTGAGCATCCCGAGACCGAGCAGGTCGAACTTCACGAGCCCCGCGTCCGCGCAGTCCTCCTTGTCCCACTGCAGGACCGTGCGGCCCTCCATGCGCGCCCACTCCACCGGGCACACCTCGATCACCGGCCGGTCGCACATGACCATGCCGCCCGAGTGGATCCCGAGGTGCCGCGGCAGGCGCAGCATCCGGTCGGCGAGGTCGAGCACCTCGCCGGGGATCTCGCCGTCCTCCGCGGCCGACGGCGGGCGGTGCGCGGGCACGACGTCGTGCGAGTCGTGCGCGCGCAGCACCTCGTCGACCACAGGGTCACCACCGCGACCGTGGTCGGCCACGGGAGTCCGGGGAGACGGCGCCGGGTCTACCCGCCTCCGCTCGTCCCTCGCTCCGGCCTGCCAGGCCCCCCACGACCCGGCGCCGTCCCCCCTCCCTCCCTCGGTGCGCGCGTCGCCCTGCTCCTCGGCGAGAGGGTCGACGACGCGCGGCGACGGGCCCCACAGCGCCGTGACGCGCGCGTCCTTGACGGCGGTCTTCGTCGCGATGGCCTTCTCCTTGGCCTTGCGGTCGGCCGCCGGCGACGACGGGTCCGGGCCGCGCAGGGAGCCCCACTGCTCGATGGACTTGCTCCACGCGTCCGCCTGGCCGACGTCGTACCCGAGCGCCCGGGCGGCGTCGCGCACCGCGGACTTCGGGCGGTAGGAGATGACGTTCGCGACCTGGGCGGCGTGCGTGCGCCCGAACCGGGCGTAGACGTGCTGGATGACCTCCTCGCGCCGCTCGGACTCGATGTCGACGTCGATGTCCGGCGGACCGTCGCGCTCGGGCGCAAGGAAGCGCTCGAAGAGCAGGCCGTGGCGCACGGCGTCGACGGCGGTGATGCCGAGCGCGTAGCAGACGGCCGAGTTGGCGGCGGACCCGCGCCCCTGCGCGAGGATGCCGTTGACCCGGCAGAACTCCACCAGGTCGTACACGACGAGGAAGTACCCGGGGAAGCCGAGCTCCTCGATGACCCTCAGCTCGTGGTCGATCTGCGCCCACGCGCCCGGGACGCGCTCGTCGCCGCCCTGTCCCGGACGCGAGCCGTACCGGTCCTCGGCCCCGCGCCGCACGAGCTCGCGCAGCCACGTGGTCTCGGTGTGCCCGTCCGGCACCGGGTAGGGCGGCAGCCGGGGCGCGACGAGCTTCAGGTCGAACGCGCACTCGTCCCCGAGGGCGGCGGCCGTCGCCACGGCCTCGGGGAACCGGTGGTGACGGGCCAGCATCTCGCTCGCCGAGCGCAGGTGCGCCGTCGGCGCGCCCGGCAGCCAGCCGTCCATGTCGTCGAGCGAGGAGCGCGCCCGGACGGCCGCGAGCGCCCCGGCGAGGTCGGCGTCGGCCGGGCGGGCGTAGTGGGCGGCGGTCGTCGCGACGAGCGGGAGCCGCGCGTCGGCGGCGAGGTCGGCGAGCGCGGCGTGCAGGTCGGCGGTGCGGGGGTCGTCGTCGGCGGTGATCTCGACGGCGACGTTGCCGGCGCCGAAGACGGCGACGAGCCGGTCGAGCTCGCGGCGGGCGGCGGCGCGGCCCTCGGTGGCGAGGGCGCGGCGCACGGCGCCCTTGCGGCACCCAGTGAGGACGAGCCACTGGCCGTCCGCCTGCTCGCCGAGACGCTCGAGCCGGTAGTCGGCGGCGCCCTTGGTCCCCGTCGCGAGGTGCGCGGTGGCGATCGCGCTCGACAGGTTCCGGTACCCCTGCGGGCCGCGGGCGAGGACGAGCAGGTGGGTCGCGCGCGGGTCGGGCACGCCCGTCGGCGGGTCGAGCACGGGGCTGCCGGACGGCGCCCGGTCCCCCGGGCCGGCCAGGACGGGCAGGTGCAGCTCCGCGCCGAACACCGTGGGCAGCCCCACCTTGGCGGCTGCCTGGGCGAAGCGGACGACGCCGTACAGGCCGTCGTGGTCGGTGAGCGCGAGGGCGGACAGGCCGAGGCGCGCGCCCTCAGCGGCGAGCTCCTCGGGGTGGGAGGCGCCGTCGAGGAAGCTGAACGCGGAGTGCGTGTGGAGCTCGGCGTACCGGGGGGTGCGCGGCATCAGTCGTACACCCCTTCCACGGTCCAGCGCCCCTGGGCGCTCGCGAGGAGGAGCCCGCGCCCGTCGTCGAGCAGCACCTGCAGGTGCACGCACCGCCGGGGCGCGGGTCCCCACCAGCGCTCGGCGAGCGGCCACGGCCCGGCCCAGTCGACGACGGCGGCGTCCGGCGGGGGCGCGTCGTCGCCCTGGGCACGGCCCCGGGTGCCGAGCGGGTCCGGGAGCCACCGCACGACCGCGGGTTCGCCGCTCATGGCGAGGCGGACGTCGACGACGACGGGCCGGCCGGCGGCGTCGAGCACGACGACGTCCGGGGGCGCCCCGGGCACGACGGCGGGCGCCGGGCCGGGACGGGCCCCGGGCCAGGGCCGGGAGGGGTCGCGCGGCGTCGCGACGTCCTCCCCGAACGGCACGACGTAGACGCGGTCGGCGGCGTCGCGCCCGCCCTGGACGCGCACGTGCAGCACGGCGTCGCCGCCGAGGAGGCCCTGGACGCGGCCGAGGGCCCGGTGGGCGCGCTGGTCCTCGCCGCTCGACGCGCCCCACAGGCGCGGCTGCTCGGCGCCCGCGGGCACGACCTCCTCGGCGGTGAGGGCGAGGTGGGCGAGCGGGGCGCCGTCGGGCACGGCGGCGCTGCCGGCGGCCCCGCGCCCGGAGGCCCGCACCGACGCCGTCGTGAGCCAGCCCTCGAGCTGCCAGCGCACCCGGTCGGTGATGCGCGCGGGGCTCAGCACGCCCGCGGGGCCGTCGAGGCGCCACGTGCGCTCGAGCGCGCCGCCCTCGGTGGTGCGCGCGGTGATCCGCATCCGGCCGGCGACGAGCGAGCGCGTGACGAGCTGGTCGTGCAGGTCCTCCGCGAGCCGGCGCGCGGCGAAGGTCGCGACGTCGACGCGCTCGGCGGGCGGGTCGAGCTCGGTCGCGACGGCGACGTCCGGCTCGACGCGCCGCCGCGCCGGCGGGCGCAGGTCCTCGCCGCGTGCGAGGCGGTGCGCCCACGCCCCGGTCTCGCCGAAGCGCCCCTCGACGGTGGCCGCGGGCAGCGCCGCGAGCGCCCCGAGCGTGCGGACGCCGAGCCGGTCGAGGAGCTGCACGAGGTCGGTCACGGCGACGGCGACGTCGGGGCGGGTCGCGACGTGCACGAGGTCGCCCGCGGGCCGCCGGGCGAGGAAGGCGGCCGACGCACCGGGCGCCACCACGGCCGACGACCGCGCCGCGAGCACCGCGGCGAGGATGCCGTCCGCGACCCCCACCTGCGCCTCGTGGCCCGTGCGCTCGACGACCCGGGCGACGAGGGCCTCCGCGAGCGCCGTGTCGGAGCCGTGGTAGCGGCTCGCGCCGCCCGCGGGCAGGAGCAGCAGGCCGGGACGGGTGATCTCCAGGCCCGCGACGACGGTCTCGGCGGCGAGCGCGACGGGCTCGAACTCGCGGGCGTCGCGCGCGTCGTCGACGTCGAGCATCTCGAGCTCGGGGCAGCACTCCCGCGCCCGGCGGCGGCGCATGCCGCGGCGCACGCCTGCCGCCCGGGCGGGGGCGGAGACGGCGACGACGCGGCGCCCGTCGTGCGTCGCGGCGGGCACGTGGGGCGGGATCTCGCGGACCGCCATCGCGGCGAGGACGGGCCAGTCCGGTACCCACAGCGCGGCGGTGCGGGTCGGGTGCCCGCTCATCCGACGAGCCTCAGCCCGGTCTGCTCCGCGGCTGCGGGCGCGCCGTCGCCCGGGCGGCCGCCCCCGCTCCGCACGAGCTCCCGCCGGGCGTCCCGCTCGGCCTCCTGCTCGACGAGGTAGGCCGGCCAGCCCGCGCGGCTCACCGGCAGTTCGACCTCGAGGCGGACCGGGCGCGAGGCGCCCGCGCGGCCGGCGCGCTCGACGCGCAGGGTGCGGCGGCGCAGCCACCCGGCCCCGTGGTCGGCGCCCGACCACGTCCCGCCCGTGACGCTGAGCGCGACGTGCGCGCCCGGCCACGTGGTCGCGGCGACGAGGACGGTCCCCCGCTCACGGGCCCGGGCGACGACACGACGGCGGTCGGCGTCCGTGAGGGCCGCCGCGGGCCCGACGACCACGACGTCCATGCCGTCGACGAGTGCCGCGACGGCGACGGCCGCGTCCGGTCCCGGCCGCGGCACGAGGGCGAGCCGGCCGAGGTCGACGCCCGCGTCCGCGGCGGCCAGCAGACCGACCTCGGGGAAGCCGACCGCCGTCGTCCACGCCCCGGCCGCCGACGCCTCCGCGACGAGCCCGAGCAGCAGGCTCGTCGAGCCGCGCACGGCGAGGACGGTCCCGCACTCGAGCGCCCCGGTGGGCAGGAGGGGCGCGAGCGCCTCGTGCACGGGCCAGGACCGCTCGTCGGGCCCGGTGGCGCGCGGGGTGCGCCGGACCGGGACCGCAGACCGGGGAGCGGGCCGGGGGCCGGACGGTGCACCGGTGGGCACGACGGCAGGTGCCGTGGCGACGAAGGACGGTGCGGCAGGGTGCGGTGAGGTGAGGGACGGGGTCGCGAGCGGCGGTCGCGCGTCGTGCCGACGGACCCCGGTCCGCTCCTCCGCCCGGAGCAGTGCGGCACGGGCCCTCGCCGCACGGTCGGACCGCTCGGCCGGGTCGGCGAGGACGCTCATGCTCGCCTCCAGGTGGTGCTGTGCCCACGACGGCGCCCTGCCCATGGCCACGTCGTGTTCGAACGCCTGTTCGAACACCTCCAGTGTTCGGCCACGTCTCGGAGCGTGTCAACTCCGGCCGGGCGGGCCGTGGTGGTTCGCCCGATCCGTCCCGCTCGCACCCCTCGAACCCTCGACCTGCGCTCGAAGGTCCGAGCTCTCAGAGCACTCGATCGCCACCGGAGACTCGGCCGGTCGGCAGCGTCGGCACGCGCCGCAGGCGCGGATGCGGGCGCCCGGCACGGCCCGCACGATGGGGGGCATGGCCACCCACGTGCAGCTCGACTCCCGTCCCCCTGCCCCCGACCCGTACTCCCTCCTGCCGCAGGTACCGCTCTTCACGCTCGAGAGCACCGACGTGACCGACGGCGGGACGATGCCGGACGCGCACGTCGCCTCCGGCGGGAACACGTCCCCCGCGCTCGTCTGGTCCGGCTTCCCGGACGGCACGCGCTCGTTCGTCGTGAGCTGCTTCGACCCCGACGCCCCGACGCCCGCGGGCTTCTGGCACTGGACGCTGGCCGACGTCCCCGTCTCCGAGACGAAGCTCCCGGCCGGCGCCGGCGCCCCCGACGGGTCGGGCCTGCCCGAGCGCGCGTTCCACGTCCGCAACGACGGCGGCGGCCTCGGCTACACGGGCGCCGCCCCGCCGCCCGGCGACCGACCGCACCGTTACGTCTTCGCCGTCCACGCGCTCGACGTCGACTCGCTCGCCGACACGGCCGGGCTCGGCCCGGACGCCACCCCGACGGCGGTCGCGTTCAACGCGCTCTTCCACACGCTCGCGCGCGCGACCCTCACCGTGACCTACCAGGCCGAGGGCTGACACCGGCGTCGCACTCCTCCCCTTCTGCGGGACGGCGAGACGAGTACAGTCGGCACGTCCCCGACGTCGCGCCACCGCGGAAGGACCCCATGGACGCACGGACCACCCTGCCCACGCTCGGCTCGCTGCGGTGGGAGCCCGCGCTCGACCACCTCGACCTCGTCGCACCGACGACGGCGGACGCGCTGCGTCGCTGGGCGGACGCGGACCCGGACGTGGCCGGCGCCGTGGCGGTCACCGAGATCGACCCGGGTCTCGCCGACACCGCGACGCTCAACGAGGCGTTCTCCCTGCCGGTCGAGGCGTCGGCGAACTGCGTCGTCGTCGGCGGCACGCGCGCGGGCGACGAGCGCATCGCCGCCGCGGTGGTCCGGGCGCACACGCGCGCGGACGTCAACACCCGCATCCGCAAGCTGCTCGACGTGCGCAAGGCGTCGTTCCTGCCGACGGACCGCGCGACGGCCGAGTCCGGCATGGAGTACGGCGGCATCACCCCCGTCGGGCTGCCCGCCGCGTGGCGCGTCCTCGTCGACGCACGGGTCGTGCAGGACGGCGAGCCCGCCCTGATCGGCAGCGGCGTGCGCCGCTCGAAGCTCCTCTTGCCGGGCGCGCTGCTCGCCCGCCTGCCGGGCGTCGAGGTGGTCGACGACCTGGCCGTGCCGGTCGGCTGAACGCCGACGACGGCCCGGACCGGCCGAGTCGCCCTCAGCTCTCGGCGCGGCCCTCGCGCCAGTAGCCCATGAAGGCGACGGCGCGGCGGTCGACGCCGAGCTCGGCGACGAGGTGGCGGCGCAGCGTCTTGATGCAGCCCGCCTCGCCCGCGAGCCACGCGTACAGGACGGTGTCCTCCTCGAGCAGGCCGGGCACCTCCCACAGGATCGACGCGTCCACGTCGACGTCCTCGAAGTCCTCCGCCGTCGCGCACTGCGTGGGCGGGTCGGTCGCGAGGACGCCCGCGGCGAGCATGCGCGCGGCCGCCTCCTTGACCGCCGGCACGAGCAGCGCGCCGTGCGCGCAGCCCCCGGCAGCCGGCGACGGGTCCGCCGCGTCGCGACCGAGCCACGTCACGCGCACACCGGGCGGGGCGACGAGCTCGCGCGCGTCCGCCGCGTGCGGCACCTCGACGTACACCTCGCCCCACGCGGCCTCGGGCAGGTCCTCGCAGATCGCGGCGATCGCGGGCAGCGCGGTCTCGTCGCCCGCGAGCAGCAGCGCGTGCTCGCGCGCCGGCGGGCGGAACTCGATGCCGCCGACGGGCCCGTCGCAGCGCGCGTCGGGGCCGAGCAGGACGAGCCGCGTGCCGGGCTCGGCGGAGATCGCCCACCGCGAGGCGGGGCCGCCGTCACCGTGCAGCACGACGTCGACGTCGACCTCGCGCACCTCGGGGCGCACCGCGACGGTCGTGTACGTGCGCAGCGGGTTGCGCCGCTGCTCCGGCTGGGCCCGCCACGCGGCGTACCACTCGTCGGCGTCGCGCACGAGGTGCTCGTAGCCGCCGTCGGGCGCCGGCAGGACGAACTTGATCCGCACGTCGCGGCCCGGGTCCGCGAAGTGCTCGAGCTCGGGGCCGGTGAACGTGAAGCGGCGGTAGCTCGGCGTGATCTGCTCGACGCGCGCCACCTCGACGTCGAAGAAGCACCACGGCTTGCTCGTCCGGGCGGCGGGCCGCGCGGGGGCGCGGCGGGCGGCCCGGGGGGCGGCGACGGTCTGGCTCACACAGGTGAGGCTAACCTGCCCGGCACGGGTCGGGTCAACCTCCGCGGCGCCCGACCTCCGTCCGGGTGCGGTGATCCCGGTCACGCTCCGCGCCCACGGCTGCGCCAGAGCAGGTACACGAAGTACGGCGCACCCAGGAGGGCCGTGCCGAGGCCGGCCGGGATCTGGGCGGGAGCGATGACGAACCGGCCGAGGGTGTCCGCGACGGACACGAGCAGCGCGCCGAGGAGCATCGCGACGGGCACGACGCGCCCGTGCCGCGCCCCGACGAGGGCACGGGCGGCGTGCGGCGCGACGAGGCCCACGAACGCCATGACGCCGACGGCGCACACGGCCGCGGCGGTGAGCAGCGCGGCCGCCGCGAGCAGGAGCAGGCGCGTGCGGTCGAGCGCGACGCCGAGGACGCGGGGCGTGTCCTCGTCGAGCGCGAGCACGTCGAGGTCGCGGCGCAGGGCGACCGCGAGGGGCGTGACGAGGAGCAGCACGACCGCCACCGGGACCACCTGGGAGAGCGAACGACCGTACGTCGACCCCGACAGCCACGTGAGCGCGAGGTTGACGTCCCAGGGCGCCACGACCACGACCACGAGCGTGATGAGCGCCGTGACGCCCGCCTGCGCACCGATGCCGATGAGCACGAGCCGGTCCGAGCTCAGCCCGCCCCGGTACGACAGCCCGTACACGAGCCCGAAGACGGCGAAGGCGCCGAGGGCTGCGGCCGCGGACATCGGCCAGATCCCGACGCCCGGCACGAGCAGGATCATGGTCACCGCGCCCAGGCCCGCCCCGGACGTCACGCCGAGCAGGCTCGGCTCGGCGAGCGGGTTGCGGCACACCGCCTGCACGACGGTGCCGGCGAGCGCGAGCGCGGCACCGGCGAGCAGGGCGGCGAGCACGCGCGGCAGGCGCTGGTCCAGGACGAACGAGACCTGACGTCCCGCCGCGCCGCTCCACCAGTTCGCGACGTCGCCGAGCAGCACGAGACGGTCGCCCAGCAGCAGGGCCGCCACCGTCGCCGCGACGACGAGCACGCTCAGCGCGCCGACGACCACGAGGAAGGTGGTGCGGGAGCGCAGCCGCCCCAGGGCGCCGCGCCCGCCCCCGGCACCCGGCCCGGCGTCGCGCAGCCGGCGCGCGAGCCACACGAGCAGGCCGGCGCCGAGGACGGTGGTGACGACGCCCGTGGGCACGGCGATGGACGTCGTGCCGGGCAGCAGGAGGCGCAGGAGCACGTCGGCCCCGAGCACCACGACGACGCCGACGAGCGCCGCGAACGGCAGCAGCAGGGCGTGGCGACCGAGACCGGGCACCGTGCGTGCGACGAGGCGCGCGAGCACCGGTGCCGCGAGGCCGACGAACCCGACGGGCCCCGCGACGGTCACGGCGATCGCGGCGAGCAGCACGGCCACGAGGACGGCGACGACGCGCGTGCGGCGCACGTCGACGCCGAGGACGCTCGCGGCGTCGTCCCCGAGCCCGAGCAGGTCGAGCCGGCGCGTGAGCGCGAGCGCGGCCAGCACCCCGACCACGACGACGGGGGCCGCGAGCGTCACGGTGCGCGTGCCCGACTGCACGATGGAACCGCTGCCCCACGCGAACAGGCCGACCGTCTCCTGCTCGAACAGCACGAGCAGCACGACGGTGAGCGAGTGCAGGGCCAGCATGATGGCCGAGCCCGCGAGGACGAGGCGCGTGGGGCCGTCCGCGCCGCCGCGCGAGAGGACGAGGACGAACCCCGCGGCGGCGAGCCCGCCGAGGAACGCGAGCCCGCCCTGGAGGTAGAACGGCACGCTCAGCCCGAACGCCGCGACGGCGACGACCGTGACGTAGGCGCCGGCGTTGACGGCGAGCGTGTCGGGCGACGCGAGCGGGTTGCGGGCGACGGACTGCAGGACGGCGCCCGCGACGCCCAGCGCGACGCCGATCAGCAGGCCGGCGAGCAGCCGCGGCACGCGGGACGCGACGAGCACGGCGACCGTCTCGTCCGCGCCTGCGCCGGTCGCCAGGCGCAGCAGGTCCGCCGGACCGACCGCCGCGGTGCCCTGCGCGAGGTGCACCGCGGCGAGCAGGAGGGCGAGCAGCCCGGCCGCGACGAACGCCGCCGTGATGCCGAGGCGCGACGTGCGCGCGGCCGGCGCCGCCGTCGAGGTCGGCCGGGCGGGGGTCGTCGTGGTCATGGCTGCCGTCGTGCCCTCGTCCTCGGTGTCCCGGTCGTCCGGCGTGCGGTCAGGCGAGCGCGTCGACGAGCGCGTCGACGTACGCCTCGCCCGACAGCGGGCCGCCGAACATCCAGATCCCGTCGGGGATGCGGTGCACGTCGCCGGCGGCGACGAAGGGCAGCTGCTCCCACACCGCGTTGCCCGCGAGGCCGTCCGCGAACGGGTCGCCGTCGGCCTCGTTGGCCGCGTAGACGAACTGGACGTCGCCGAGCTGGGTGAGCCCCTCGACGTCGGTCTGCGCGAGCCCGTAGTCGGGGTCCCCGCCCTCGGTCCAGGCGTTCACGAGGCCGATCTCCTCGCCGAGCGCCCCGAAGAACGAGCCGGGCGTGTACATGCGGATCGACACGGTGCCGTTCGCGATCCAGCCGTCCGCCATGGTGAACTCGGCGCCCGCGAGCCCCGCCTCGTCGATCGCGGCCGTCGCGTCGTCGACCGTCGTGTCGAACTCCTCGAGCGCGACCTCGGCCTCCTCCTGCGTGCCGGTCACCTCGGCGAGCGTCTCCACGGTCGAGCGCATGTAGCCGATCGGGTCCTCGCCGTCGGAGCCGCGCAGCGCGAGCACGGGCGCGATCTCCTCGATCTGGGTGATGACGTTGTCCGGCAGGTCCGTCGTCGTGACGACGAGGTCGGGCTCGAGCGCCGAGATCGCGTCGAGGCTCGGCTCGCCGCGCGTGCCGACGTCGGGCGTGCCCTCGTCGATCGGCGCGACGGTGTTCCACGTGTTGTAGCCCTCGACGTCGGCCTGGCCGACGGGCTCGACGCCCAGCGCGACGAGGTTCTCCGTGAGGCCCCACTCGAGCGAGACGACGTCCGTCGCCGGGGCGTCCAGCGTGTGCTCGCCGCGCTCGTCGGTGTACGTCACGGGACCCGTCGACGCGGCGCTCTCGGCGGTGTCGCGGCCGTCGGACGCGGCGTCGGCCGGGTCCTCCGTGGTGCCGCACGCGGCGAGCGCCAGCGTCGTGGCGAGGGCCAGGGTGCCCGCGGCGAGCGCGCGGTGTCGGGTGGAGCGCATCGGTGTGTCCTTCTTCTCGTGGGGTGCGCACGCCGTCGGTGCGCGACGCGTGGAGCGCCGGTGCCGGGCGTGCTGCCCGCCGTGCGGGTCGTGGACGGCGCGGCGGACCGCGCCGGAGGTCAGGCGAGGGCGTCCGCCCCCGAGGGCCGTGCACCCGCGGACGCGGCCGGGCGCGTCCCGTGCCGGCCGAGCGGCTCGCAGCACGTGCGGCCCGTCAGCGGGTGGGTGTAGACGTCGACGCGGATGCCGTACACCTCGGACAGCAGCCCGGGCGTGAGCACGTCCGCGGCGCGGCCGGAGGCGCGCACGACGCCGTCGTGCAGGAGCACGACGTGGTCGGCGACGGCTGCGGCCTGGTTGAGGTCGTGCAGCACGACGCCGACGGCCACGCCGTGCTCGCCCGCGAGGTCGCGGACGAGGTCGAGCAGCTCCACCTGGTACCGCAGGTCGAGGTACGTCGTCGGCTCGTCGAGGAGCAGGACGCGCGTGTCCTGCGCGAGGCACGTCGCGAGCCACACGCGCTGGAGCTCGCCGCCCGACAGCTCGTCGACGCCGCGGTCGGCCATCGCGGTCACGCCGGTGACGTCCATCGCGTGCGCGATCGCCTGTGCGCCGTCCGGGTCGTTCGAGCGGAAGCGGCCGCGGTACGGGTGGCGCCCGTAGGCGACGACGTCGCGCACGCTCACGCCGCTCGGCGTCGGGCGGCTCTGCGACAGCAGCGTGACGCGGCGCGCGAAGTCCCGGGGGTGCAGCGCCAGGGCGTCCGGCGCGTCGTCGAGCGCGACCGAGCCCGCGTCGGGACGGTGCAGGCGCGCGAGCGAGCGCAGGAGGGTCGACTTGCCGGACCCGTTCGGCCCGACGAGGGCCGTGACGGCCCCGGGCGCGAGCTCGAGCTCGGCGCCGTGGACGACGGTGCGGGCCTCGTACGACAGACGCAGGTCGCGGCCCGCGAGCGCCGCGGGGCGCACCGTCGCGACCGGCTCGGCTGTCACTAAGGTCTGGCTCACGAAGGTGAGGCTAATCTATGGCGCGCGGCGCTGACCAGTCCCCGCAGGTGCGACCGACGTCACTCCGCGTCACGGCTGGGCGCGGCCGGCGCCCGGTCCTCGTCCGCGGCGTGGGACCGGGTCGGCGACGCGTGGTGCTCCCCCCCGAGGGCGACCTGCACGACGAGCGCCCGGTGGTCGGACAGGCCGGTGTCCACGGCGTGCGCCGGGCCGGTCGCGCGCACAGGGCCGTGCGCGAGGACGTGGTCGAGCTGGCGCGCCGGTGACTCGACCGGGAAGGTGTGCGCGGTGGCGAGCGGGTGCCAGCCGCTGGCGCGCGCGGCCTGCGGGGCGTCGACGTTGAGGTCGCCGAGGAGCATCACCGGCTCGCCGTGCGGGGTGTCGGCGGCGAGCGACCGCGTGAGCCGCACGAGCTGCGTGAGGTTGCGTCCCGGGACGAACGTCAGGTGCGCGCACACCACCGTCGCCCGGCCCGCCGGGGCCTGCACGGTGGCGACGAGCGCGGCCCGCGGCTCGTCGCGCACCAGCGTGGGCAGGCGGCTGCCCGGGAACCGCACGGGGATGCGGGTGCGCGGGGGCGGCATGATCACCGTGCGCCACCCGAGCACCGGGTACCGGCTGACGATCGCGATACCGTACGCCGCCTGGCCCGGCTGGTGCTCGCCCGTGGGCGCGGACCACACGCCCGGCTCCCCCACGAGCGTCGCGACGAACCGGTGGTCGGCGGCGCCCGCCGCCTCGGCGGCGACGGCCGTGAGGTCGGCGCGGTGCGACCGCGGCTGGTCGCGGTCGACCTCCTGGAGCGCGAGCACGTCGGCGTCGAGCGACCGGACCGCGTCGGCGAAGCGGTCGACGTCGACCCGGTCGTCGACGGTCGACCGCCCGTGCAGGATGTTGAACGTCGCGAGGCGCATCGTCACGATTGTCGGCACCGGCGTGCGTCGTCGCACGTCCACCACCCGGACCGAGGACGTGACGTGCCAGCGCGCGCCGCGTGGTGTAGACCCTGGGCATGGTGGACGACAGGGAAGCCCTGCACGACGGACTGCGGCTCACGGCGGCGGCGCTCGCCGAGGCCGGCATCCCGCACGCGCTCGTCGGCGGGTACGCGGCGTGGGCGCGCGGCGCCCCGGAACCGAGCCACGACGCCGACTTCGCGATCCGCGAGGTCGACGTCGACCGGGCGCGGGAGGTGCTGGGCGCCGCCGGGCTCGAGATCACGGAGCCGACCGAGAACTGGCTGTTCAAGGCGTACCACGGGGGCGAGCTCGTCGACGTGCTCTACCGGATGGTCGGCGAGCCGATCGACGACGACCTGCTGGCCCGCACGGACGAGATCGAGGTCCTGGCGGTCCGCATGCCCGTGCTGTCGGCGACGGAGATCATGACGTCGAAGCTGCGCGTCGTCGGCGAGCACTACTGCGACTTCTCGCGCCTGCTGCCGGTCGCGCGCGCGATGCGCGAGCAGGTCGACTGGGTGGAGGTGCGCGAGCGCGTCGACGACAACCCCTACGCGCGTGCGTTCCTGTTCCTCCTCGACGAGCTCGGCGTCGTGGACCGCAGGCAGATGCACGAGGACGACGACGGCACGACGGAGCCGCTCGGCGCCCGCACCAGCGCCAGCCCCGCGTCCGGGGACCCGTCGAGCCACATCGAGTGAGGTCGGGAGACGGCGGCGCCGCCGTGCCGTCCGTCCTGCGGTCGCGAGCAGGCACGTCCCGGGTCAGAGTGGAGCGGTACCGCCCGCCACAGCACAGGAGGTATCACCGATGAGCACGGTCACCCAGTCCGTCGACGTCACCGTCCCGGTCCGCACGGCCTACGACCAGTGGACGCAGTTCGAGGAGTTCCCCCGCTTCATGGAGGGCGTGGAGGAGATCCGTCAGCTCGACGCGACGCACACGCACTGGCGGACCAAGATCGGCGGGGTCGAGCGCGAGTTCGACGCCGAGATCACCGAGCAGCACCCGGACGAGCGGGTGGCGTGGAACAGCACCTCCGGCCCGGACCACGCGGGCGTCGTGACGTTCCACCGGCTCAGCGACGCCGAGACGCGGGTGACGGTCCAGCTCGACTGGTCGCCGGAGGGCGTCGTGGAGAAGGCAGGTGACGCGCTGCAGCTCGACGAGCGCCGCGTCAAGGGCGACCTCGCCCGGTTCAAGGAGTTCATCGAGTCGCGCGGCGTCGAGACCGGCGCGTGGCGCGGCGACGTGAGCTGAGCCACGCGCACTGCACGCCGCCGCGCCCGCCGCACGCGGGTCGGCACGACGACGGAGCGGGTCCTGCGGGGCCCGCTCCGTCGTCGTGCCGGTGACGTGCGGTTCGCCCACGACGGCCTGACCGCCGTCGCCCACGTCCACGGCGCCGCGACGCCCGGGCTGGCCGTGGTCCTCGTGCACGGCGTCGGCTCGTCGTCCCGCGCCTTCGACCCGGTGCGCGACGAGCTGCTCCGGAGAGCCCCCGCCCCGGCGACGGTCGTGCACGCGCTCGACCTGCCGGGGTTCGGCGCTGCACCCCGCGCGCGCCGTGACGTCCCCGTCGAGGAGCACGCGGCGGTCGTCGCCGCCTACGTGCGCGAGCGCGTCCTCGGCGCCGTGCCGGTCGCGACCGCGCCGCCGCGCGTCGTCCTCGTGGGGCACTCCATGGGCGCCCAGGTCGTGGGCCAGGCGATGGCCGACCACCCGGACGCCGCGCCCGCGGGGGTGCTCGTCGGCCCGACGGCGGACCGGCAGGCGCGCACCGCGGCGCGCCAGGCGCTGCGGCTCGCGCGGGACGCGTACGGCGAGCGGCCCCGCGCCCTCGCGACGCTCGCCGTCGACTACGTGCTGCGCTGCACCGTGCCCTACTACGCCCACCAGGTCGGCCGCATGCTGGACCACCACCTCGAGGAGGTCCTGCCGCGCGTCCCGGGGCCCGTCCTCGTGCTGCGCGGCGAGCACGACCCCGTCGCGCCGCGTGCCTGGGCCCGCGAGCTGGCCGCGGCGGCGCCGCACGGTCAGGTCCGCGAGGTGCGCGGTCGCCACCACGCGATGGACACCGACCCCGGCGCGGTCGTCCGCGCCGTCCTCGACGCCGCGCGTGCGCTGCGATGAGGTCCCTCCGGGACGTTTGGGCGGCGCTGCACCTGCGGGAACGGGCGACCGACTACGCGTACGCCGCGGCCCGCCAGGTCCAGCACGCCGTGCACCCCCGTCGTCCCGTCCCGACGGGGCCCGGCGGGCGCGCGCCCGTCGTCCTGCTGCCCGGGGTATACGAGACGTGGCAGTTCCTCGCGCCGGCCGCGCGCGCCCTGGCCGACGCCGGGCACCCCGTGCACGTCGTGCCCGGGCTCGGGTACAACCGCCGCCCCGTCGCGCAGGGCGCTGAGCTCGCCGCGCGATTCCTCGCCCGCTCGGGGCTGGACGGCGCGGTGCTCGTGGCGCACAGCAAGGGCGGCCTGATCGGTAAGACGGTCATGCTCTCGCCGGCCGGAGCGCACGTCGCGGGGATGGTCGCCGTCGCGACGCCGTTCCGCGGGTCGCGCTACGCGCAGTACCTGCTGGGCCGGACGCTCCGATCCTTCGCCCCCACGAACGCGGCGCTGCTCGCGCTCGCCGCCGAGCGCGCCGTCGACGCCCGCATCACCGCGGTCTACCCGCGGTTCGACCCGCACATCCCCGAGACCGGGCGCCTCGAGGGCGCCACGAACGTCGAGCTGCCGCTGTCCGGCCACTTCCGGCCGCTCGGCGACCCGTCGCTCGTCGAGGTCGTCGTGCGCGAGGTCGGCCGGCTCGAGGACGCCGGAGCGCCCACGACCTGACCGCGGCGCGACCGGCACAGGTCACGGCACGCGCGTCGCCCAGAACGCGACGGCCGACGCCGCGGCGACGTTGAGCGAGTCCACTCCC
This sequence comes from Cellulosimicrobium sp. NPDC057127, assembly GCF_042670945.1. NCBI lineage: Bacteria > Bacillati > Actinomycetota > Actinomycetes > Micrococcales > Promicromonosporaceae > Cellulosimicrobium > Cellulosimicrobium sp. NPDC057127. The sequence goes on along the minus strand of NZ_JBHUUP010000003.1, from coordinate 36,030 downwards.
CCGGCCATCGGGATCGTCACGACCCGGTCCGCCGCCTCGACCGCCCCGCGCGAGAGCCCGTCGCCCTCGGTGCCCAGCACGAGCGCGAGCCGCTGCGGCGCCGCGGCGACGAGGTCGTCGAGGCTCACCGCATCGTCGGACAGCGCGAGCGCCGCGACGGTGAAGCCGTCCTCGCGCAGCGCCGCGAGCCCGCCCGGCCACGACTCCAGCCGCGTCCACGGCACCTGGAACACCGTGCCCATGCTCACGCGCACCGACCGGCGGTAGAGCGGGTCCGCGCAGCGCGGCGAGACCAGCACGGCGTCGACGCCGAGCGCTGCCGCGGAGCGGAAGATCGCGCCGACGTTCGTGTGGTCCACGACGTCCTCGAGCACCGCGACGCGGCGTGCGCCCGCGCCGTCGCGTGCACCGGTCACGAGGTCGTGCACGCTAGGCAGCGGCGGGCGGTGCATGGCCGCGAGCGCCCCGCGGTGCAGGTGGAACCCGGTGATCGCCTCGAGCACGTCGGGCTCGCCGACGAAGACCGGGACGGCCTCGCCGGTGCCGCCGGGGGCGTCGTCGACCGGGAGCGCCGTGATCTCGGGGGCGAGGTCGGCGAGCCAGCGCTCGGCCATGAGGAACGAGCGCGGCCGGTGCCCGGCGGCGAGCGCGCGCCGGATGACGGTCGAGCTCTCGGCGATGTACAGGCCCTTCTCGGGCTCGTGCTTGGCGCGCAGGGCCACGTCGGTCAGCCGGGTGTAGTCGGCGAGCCGCTCGTCGGCGGGGTCGGTCACGCGCACGACGTGCACTCCGGGGAGGTCGGGTCCGCTCACGGGGACGATTCTCCCAGCGCACGGGACGTGCTCGGGCCCTTCGTCCTCTCGCGCGAAGTGCCCGGGCACGGTCGAATGGACGCATGGGACCTGCGCCGGACGCCGAACCGCCCTCCGCACCGACCACCCGACCGTCCTCGGAGGCGTCGACCGCCACCGCCGACTCCTCGTCGGGACGGTCCGCGCTCGACGCGCCCTGGGCACGCCCGCCCGAGGACGTGCTCGACGCCGTCGGCTCGACGAGCGACGGCCTGGCCCGGTCCGACGCCGCGGAGCGGCTCGAGGAGGTCGGGCCCAACCGCCTCGCGCCGACGAAGCGGGACCCGCTGTGGAAGCGGATCCTCGTCCACTTCGACGACATCCTCATCTACATCCTGCTCGTCTCGGCGGTGCTCAAGGCGATCCTCGGCGACTGGATCGACTTCACCGTCATCCTCGCCGTCGCCGTGATCAACGCCGCGATCGGCTTCATCCAGGAGGGACGCGCCGAGAGCGCGCTCAACGCGATCCGCGACATGCTCTCGATCGAGGCCCAGGTGCGCCGCGACGGCGCGTGGGCGAACGTCGACGCCGACGACCTCGTGCCGGGCGACGTCGTGCGCGTGAGCTCGGGCGACCGGGTCCCGGCGGACCTGCGCCTGCTGCGCGCGACGAACCTGCGCGTCGAGGAGTCGGCGCTCACGGGCGAGTCCGTCGCCGCGTCCAAGGCGGTCGACGCGGTGGACGCCGACGCCGGGGTCGGCGACCGCTCGAGCATGCTGTTCTCCGGCACGCTCGTCGCGGCCGGGCAGGGCGTCGGCGTCGTCACCGCGACCGCTGACCGGACCGAGATCGGCCGCATCCAGACGATGATCTCGGAGGTCCGCAGCCTCGAGACGCCGCTCACGCGCCAGCTCGACCGGTTCGGCAAGCTCCTCGCGGTGCTCATCCTCGCGATGGCCGTCGTCATGGTGCTCATCGGCTGGTTCGTCCACGGCTTCTCGCTGTCCGAGCTCGTGTCGGCCTCGATCGGCTTCGCGGTCGCTGCGGTGCCCGAGGGCCTGCCCGCGCTCGTGACGATCACGCTCGCGCTCGGGGTGCAGCAGATGGCGCGCCGCCGCGCGATCACGCGCAAGCTGCCCGCCGTCGAGACGCTCGGCGCGGTGACGACGATCTGCTCCGACAAGACGGGCACGCTCACCAAGAACGAGATGACGGCGCGCTCCGTGCGCACGGCCGGCGCGACGTTCGCCGTCGCCGGTGCGGGGTACGCGCCCGAGGGGGACGTCACGCGCTCCCCCGACGACGACGCGGAGCGGGCCGAGGGCGCGGACGACGCCGGGGGTGCGGACGGGGGCGACCGTCCCCGCGTCGACCTCGCCGACGAGCCCGACCTCGCGGCCGTCGCCACCGTGATGACGCTGTGCAACGACGCCCGGGTCGTGCGCGACGACGAGGACCCCGACGGCTGGCGCCTCGTCGGCGAGCCCACGGAGGGCGCGCTGCGCACGCTCGGCATGAAGGCCGGTGTGGAGACGTCCGCGTGGGAGCGGGTCGACGTCGTCCCGTTCGAGTCGGAGAACAAGTTCATGGCGACGCTCGACCGCGACGCGGACGGCGCCCTGCACGTGCACCTCAAGGGCGCGCCGGACCGCGTGCTCGACCGCTGCGGCTCGCAGGTCGGGCCCGACGGCGGCTCCGCGCCCCTCGACCGCGCGTTCTGGGAGGAGCAGATCGACGCGCTGAGCGACCAGGGGCTGCGCGTGCTCGCCGCGGCCCGTGCCGGCGCCGACGACGGCACGACGACGATCGACCTCGACGACGTCGCGGACGGCCTCGAGCTGTGCGGCGTCGTCGGGATCGTGGACCCGCCGCGGCCCGAGGCGATCGACGCGATCGCCGAGTGCCGCGACGCCGGCATCCGCGTGAAGATGATCACCGGCGACCACGCGGGCACCGCGCTCGCCATCGGGCGCGAGATGGGGATCGTCGACGCCCCCGCCGAGCAGGGCGACGCCCCGGCGGTCCTCACCGGCGCCGAGCTCGAGCAGATGGACGACGAGCAGCTGCGCGAGGTCGTGCGCGACGTCGACGTGTACGCGCGCACGAGCCCCGAGCACAAGATCCGCATCGTCTCGGCCCTGCAGTCGCACGGCGAGGTCGTGGCGATGACGGGCGACGGCGTCAACGACGCGCCCGCGCTCACGCAGGCGAACGTCGGCGTCGCCATGGGCATCAAGGGCACCGAGGCCACCAAGGAGGCGGCCGAGGTCGTCCTCGCGGACGACAACTTCGCGACGATCGAGCGGGCCGTCGAGGAGGGGCGGCGGATCTACGACAACATCCGCAAGTCCGTGCTGTTCCTCCTGCCGACCAACGGCGCGCAGTCGCTCGTCGTGCTCGTCGCCGTCCTCTTCGGCCTGACGCTGCCGCTCCAGCCCGTGCAGGTGCTGTGGATCAACATGATCACCGCGGTGACCCTGTCGCTGGCCCTCGCGTACGAGAAGGCCGAGCCGGACGTCATGCGGCGCGCCCCGCGGGACGCCGACGCCTCCATCCTCGACGCCGCCTACGTGCGCCGGATCCTCGTCGCCTCGGTCGTCATCGGCGGTGCGGCGATGGCGGTGTTCTACGTCGAGCGCGCCCAGGGCACGCCGCTGGCGCAGGCGCAGACGACGGCGGTCACGATGCTGGCCCTCGGCCAGCTCGCCTACCTGTTCAACTGCCGCTTCCTCGACCGCTCGAGCCTCACGCCGGACGTCCTGCGCGGGAACCGCGTCATCTGGGTCTCGGCGGCGTCGATCGTCGTCCTGCAGTCGATCTTCGTCTACGCACCCTTCATGCACGCCTGGTTCGACTCCGCGCCGCTCGCCGTCGACGAGTGGCTCAAGACGCTCGGCCTCGCCGTCGTCGTGTTCCTCCTCGTCGAGATCGCCAAGTGGGTCAACCGCCGCTGGACGGCGCGCGGCCACGTCCAGGAGCCCGCGACCCGGGCGTGAGACGCGGGCTCAGGTGCGCACGGCCGCCGGCGCGTCGGCACCGCCCGCGGTGTCGCCGACGTCGGACGCGGAACCGCCGGCGTCGGCCGCGGGCGCCGCGAACTGGCTCTCGTAGAGGCGCGCGTACGCACCGCCCGCGGCGAGCAGCTCGTCGTGCGACCCCTGCTCGACGATCGCCCCGCGCTCCATGACGAGGATCGTGTCGGCGTCGCGGATCGTCGAGAGACGGTGCGCGATGACGAACGACGTGCGCCCGGCCCGCAGCGCGTTCATCGCCTGCTGCACGAGCACCTCGGTCCGGGTGTCGACCGAGCTCGTCGCCTCGTCCAGCACGAGGATCGCCGGGTCGGCGAGGAAGGCCCGCGCGATCGTCAGGAGCTGCTTCTCCCCCGCGCTCACGCTCGACCCCTCGTCGTCGATCACGGTCGCATAGCCGTCGGGGAGGGTGCGGACGAACGGGTCCACGTGGGTCGCGCGCGTCGCCGCGAGGAACGCCTCGTCGTCGACCTCGCGCCCGTCCCGCACGCCATAGCGCAGGTTCTCCTCGATCGTGCCCGTGAACAGCCACGCGTCCTGCAGCACCATGCCGACCGCCGACCGCAGTTCGTCGCGCGTCATGTCCCGCGTGTCCACGCCGTCGAGCGTGATGCGCCCGGAGTCGACGTCGTAGAACCGCATCAGCAGGTTGACGAGCGTCGTCTTGCCCGCGCCCGTCGGCCCGACGATCGCGATCGTCTGCCCGGGCTCGACGACCAGGTCCAGGTGCTCGATGAGCGGGGCGTCCGGGTCGTACGAGAACGACACGTCCTCGAACGCGACCCGCCCGCGCACCGGCGCCACCGTCGCGGCCGGCACCGGGTCCGGCGTCTGCTCGGGTGCGTCCAGCAGGTCGTACACGCGCTCGGCGGACGCGACGCCCGACTGGAGGAGGTTCATCATCGCCGCGATCTGCGTGATGGGCTGCGTGAACTGGCGCGAGTACTGGATGAACGCCTGGACGTCCCCGAGCGTGAGCGCGCCGGACGCCACGCGCAGCCCGCCGACGACAGCCACCACGACGTAGTTGAGGTTCGCCACGAAGCCCATCGCCGGCTGGATCGTGCCGGAGATGAACTGCGCGCGGAAGCTCGCGTCGTACAGCGCCGCGTTCTCCCGCTCGAAGTCCTCGATCGCCGTGCGCTGGTGGCCGTAGACGGTGACGAGCGTGTGCCCGGTGTACATCTCCTCGACGTGCGCGTTCAGGCGCCCCGTCGCCGCCCACTGGCGGATGAACTGTGGCTGGGAGCGCTTCGCGATCTGTGCCGTGACGACGACGGACAGAGGGACCGTCACGAGAGCGACGAGCGCCAGGAGGGGCGAGATCCAGAACATCATGGCGAGCACGCCGACGACGGTCAGCACCGACGTCACGAGCTGCGACAGCGTCTGGGTCAGTGTCTGCGAGATGTTGTCGATGTCGTTCGTCACCCGCGAGAGGATCTCGCCGCGCGGGTGGCGGTCGACGTAGGACAGCGGCAGACGGCCGAGCTTCGTCTGGACGTCCGCGCGCAGGCGGCGCACCGTGCGCTGGACGACGCCCGCCGTGATGCGCGCCTGGAGCCAGCCGAACAGGAACGAGCCCAGGTACACGGCCAGCACCCACGTCAGCACGGTCGCGAGCGCGGCGAAGTCGACCTCCTGACCCGGGACGAGGCCCACCATGCCCGAGACGAGGTCCGCGAGCTGGCCCTGCCCGGCGTCGCGCAGCCCTTGCACGGCCTGCTCCTGCGTCACGCCCGCCGGCAGCTGCGAGCCGACGACGCCCGCGAAGATGACGTTCGTCGCGGTCCCCAGGAGCTTGGGCCCGGCCACGGCGAGCGCGACGGACGCCACCCCGAGCACGAGGACCGCGGCCACGGGCACGCGCTCGGGACGCAGCGCGCCCACGAAGCGGCGCAGCGTGCCGCGGAAGTCCATCGCCTTCTCGCCGGGCACCCCCATGCCTCCGGCCGGCCCGGGCCCCCCGCCGGCCCGGGGCCGACCCTGGATCCGCGTCGAGGACACGTCGCGGCTCATGCCGCCTCCTCCGCGGAGAGCTGGGACCAGACGATCTCCTGGTACGTCTCGTTCGTCGCGAGCAGCTCGGCGTGCGTGCCCCGCCCCACGACGCGGCCGTGGTCGAGGACGAGGATCTGGTCCGCGTCCCGGACGGTGGCGACGCGCTGCGCCACCACGATCACCGTGGACCGGCGGGTGCGTGGCGCGAGCGCGGCGCGCAGCCGTGCGTCCGTGGCGTAGTCGAGGGCGGAGAACGAGTCGTCGAACAGGTAGACCGCCGGGTCGCGCACCACCGCTCGCGCGATCGCGAGCCGTTGGCGCTGCCCGCCCGAGAAGTTGGTCCCGCCCTGCGCGACCGGGGAGGCGAGACCGTCGTCGAGCGCCTCGACGAAGTCACGCGCCTGCGCCACCTCGAGCGCCGACCACAGCTCGTCGTCGGTCGCGTCGGCCTTGCCGTAGCGCAGGTTGTCGGCGACGGTCCCGGAGAACAGGTACGCCTTCTGCGGCACCAGGCCGAGCATCGACACCAGGTCCTCGCGCGCCAGGTCCCGCACGTCCGTGCCGTCGATGCGCACGCTGCCGCCGGTGACGTCGAACAGCCGCGGCACGAGGTTGACCAGCGTCGTCTTGCCCGAGCCGGTCGAGCCGACGACCGCCGTCGTCCTGCCCGGCTCGGCCACGAACGAGACGTCGTGCAGCACGGGCTCCTCCGCCCCCGGGTAGCGGAACTCGACGCCGTCGAGCTCCACGCGTCCCGCGCGCTCGCGCAGCGGGACCGGGCGCTCCGGCTCGACCACCGACGGCCGCGCGTCCAGCACCTCGGTGATGCGCTCCGCCGAGACGGCCGCGCGCGGCACCATGACGAACATCATCGTCGACATCATCACGGCCATGAGGATGTACATGAGGTACGACAGGTAGGCGGTCAGCGACCCGATCTCCATGTCGCCCGCGGCGATCTGCCGGCCGCCGAACCACAGCACCGCCACGCTGGACGCGTTCATCACGAGCATGACGGTGGGGAACATGAGCGCCATGAGCCGCCCCGCGCGCAGCGACGTGTCGAACAGCGCGTCGTTCGCGACGGCGAACCGACGCTCCTCGTGCCGCTCCCGGACGAACGCCCGCACCACCCGGATTCCGGCGATCTGCTCGCGCAGCACGGCGTTGATCGCGTCGATGCGCTTCTGCATCGCCCGGAAGTACGGCACCATGCGCGCGACGATCAGCCCCACGCACAGACCGAGCACGGGCACCACGACCAGCAGGAGCGCCGAGAGCTCGACGTTCTCCCGCAGTGCCATGAGGACCCCGCCGGCGAGCATGATCGGCGCCATCACCATGATGGTGAAGGCCAGCAGCACGACCATCTGCACCTGCTGCACGTCGTTGGTGGTGCGCGTGATGAGCGACGGCGCCCCGAAGCGACCCATCTCCTGGGCCGAGAACCGCTGCACGCTCGTGAAGAGCGACGCGCGCACGTCCCGCCCGAGCGACATCGCGACCCGGGCGCCGACGTAGACCGCGACGACCGCGCACACCACCTGCACGAGGCTGATCACGAGCATGACGCCGCCGGTGCGCAGGATGTACCCGGTGTCGCCGCGGGTGACCCCGAGGTCGATGATGTCCGCGTTCAGGCTCGGCAGGTACAGCGTCGCGATCGTCTGCACGAGCTGCAGCGCGAGGACGGCGACGATCGGCGTCCGGTAGGGGCGCAACGACGTGCGCAGGAGGGTGGTCAGCACGGGCGGTCCTGTCGCGGGGGGCCGGGGGCGCCGGGGGCGTCGGACCCGCGATGCCGTGAGGAGGAGCTCGGACCAGGTCAGGCTAGGTCAGCGGATGCCCGCCGCCCAGCGCTTTCCGCTCCCGGCTGACGCGCACGTCGGCCCCGCGCCGGGCGGGCGCGGGGCCGTGCGGACGGCGGTGCTCAGCGACCGGTACCGGCCGGCGGCTCGTCCTCGGTCGCCGACGGCCGCGTCGACGGCGCGGGCGGCGGGGACGCCGGCTGTCCCCCGAGTGGACGCGGGGTCGCGCCCGTGGCCGGTGCGGCCGGCCGCTCCCCTGCACCACCGGGGTACTGGCCCTGCTCGGTCTGCGGGTCGAACGGCAGGCCCGAGCGCGTGCCCGAGCTCGTCGCGTCGGCCGTCGCGGCCTCCGCCTGCCGTCGCGCCTCCGCGAGCGCCTCCGCCGGGTCGGTGAGCGACGGCGTGCCGAACTCCACGCGCTCGCGGTCGCGCTCGCGCCGGGCGGCGACGGCGGCCTCGTCCGGGGCCGACGACCCGTCGCCGTCCGTGGCCGCCGTACCGGCACCGCCGGGAGCGCCGAAGCCCTGCGCGATGGAACCGAGCGCGGCCGTGAACTCCGTCGGCACGACCCACAGCTTGCTCGCGGTCCCGTTGGCGATCTGCGGGAGCATCTGCAGGTACTGGTACGCGAGGAGCTTGGGGTCCGCGTCGCCCTCGTGGATCGCGTCGAAGACCTGGAGGATCGCGCGCGCCTCGCCCTCGGCGCGCAGGATCTGGGACTGCGCGTCACCCTCGGCGCGCAGGATCGCGGCCTGCTTCTCGCCCTCGGCGGTGAGCACCTGGGACTGCTTGACACCCTCAGCGGTGAGGATGGCCGCGCGTCGGTCGCGCTCGGCGCGCATCTGCTGCTCCATCGAGCCCTGGACGCTCGGCGGCGGGTCGATCGACTTGAGCTCGACGCGGTTGACGCGGATCCCCCAGCGCCCCGTCGCCTCGTCGAGCACGCCGCGCAGCTGGCCGTTGATCTGGTCGCGGCTCGTGAGCGTCTGCTCGAGGTCCATGGACCCGATGACGTTGCGCAGCGTCGTGACCGTGAGCTGCTCGATCGCCGTGATGTAGTTCGCGATCTCGTACACCGCGGACTTCGGGTCGGTGACCTGGAAGTAGATGACCGTGTCGATGCTGACGACGAGGTTGTCCGACGTGATCACCGGCTGGGGCGGGAACGACACGACCTGCTCGCGCAGGTCGACCGACGCCCGGACACGGTCGATGAACGGGACGAGCAGGTGCAGGCCCGGCTCGAGCGTGCGGGAGTATCGCCCGAGCCGCTCGACGATGAGCGCCACGGCCTGCGGGACGATCCGCACCGCCTTGACGAGCGCCACGACCACGACGATCAGGACGAGCGCGAGGACGGCGTACGCGAGGATCGTTCCAGGGCTGAGGTCGTTCATCGGCTACCTCCAGGTCGTCGGTCCCGCCGCGGTCCGGCGAGGGGCGTCGGGTCACGGTGCGCGGTCGGCGCCGCGAGCAGGTCACGCACCGTTCGGGTGCGTCGCGGGCGACGGTGCCACGACGGCGGTCGCGCCGTCGATGCGCACGACCCGCACCTCGGCGCCGCTCGGGATCTCGGCGGTGCCCGGCTCGGTGCGTGCGGTCCAGACCTCGCCGGCGAGCTTCACGCGTCCGCCGAGCTCCGTGACGCGGTCGACGGCGAGCGCGGCTCGTCCCACGTGCGCGGCGACGTTGGTCTCGGCGAGCGGAACCCGGTCGCGCAGGTGCCGCAGGAGCCACGGCCGCAGGGTCACGAGCAGGACGACGCTCACGACGGCGAACGTCAGAATCTGCAGCCACAGCGGTCCGCCCGCGGCGCTCACACCGGCCGCGGCCAGGGCTCCGCCGGCGAACATCACGAGGACGAGGTCCAGGGAGATGATCTCGATCAGTGCGAGGAGCAGCCCTGCCCCGACCCACAACAGCCAGTCCATCGCGACCCCCGTTCGACGTGCGGCCTTTACGATGACTTTACCGGATGAACCGGCCGTCACGCACGCGCTGGCGACAGCCGGACGCGCGCCTCGGCTCGCCGTCAGGGGATCAGGACGCCGCCGTCAGGGGCGGGCGGCGCGCGCCATCCAGCGACCGCCGCCGTGCGCGACGATCAGCGGGAGGCCGAACGCGTCGCTGAGGTTCTCGGCAGTTAGCACCTCGCGGATCGGGCCGGCGCGGTGGACCGCGCCGTCGCGCAGGAGCATGAGGTGCGTGAACCCGGGCGGGATCTCCTCGACGTGGTGCGTGACGAGCACGAGCACGGGCGAGCGGCGGTCGCCCGCGAGCTCGCCGAGCGCACCCACGAGCTCCTCGCGGCCCCCGAGGTCCAGCCCCGCGGCCGGCTCGTCGAGCAGGAGGACCTCCGGGTCGGTCATGAGCGCGCGCGCGATCTGGGTGCGCTTGCGCTCGCCCTCCGACAGCGTGCCGAACCGCCGCTCGGCGAGCGCGTCCATCCCGAACGCGCGAAGCAGATCGTCGGCGCGCTCGGTGTCGAAGTCCTCGTAGCTCTCGCGCCAGCGGCCCGTCACCCCGTACGCGGCGGTGAGCACGACGTCGCGCACGGTCTCGTCACCCGGGATGGACTCCGCGAGCGCGGCCGACGCGAGGCCGATGCGCGGGCGCAGCTCGAACACGTCCACGCGGCCGAGACGCTCCCCCAGCACGTCGGCGGTCCCGGACGTGGGGTGCATGCGCGCGGAGGCGACCTGCAGGAGCGTCGTCTTGCCGGCGCCGTTACGACCCAGGACGACCCAGCGCTCCCCCTCGTTCACCCGCCAGTCCACCGCGTCGAGGATGGCCTTGCCGCCGCGTCGGACGCTGACGCCCTTCAGGTCGAGAACCGCGCTCATGGTCCCCGACCCTATAGGTTGGCCGACGTGGTTTCCCATTCGTCCGACGGCCCCGGAGCGGGCTCCGCGTCAGCGCCCGGAGCGCTGCCGCGCAGCGCCCTCCTCGCGCTGTGGCTGCGCTCGTCGCAGGCCGGCGACGAGGTCCTCGCCCGCGCCGTCCGTGCCGTCGAGCGCGACGACGAGCCCCACGTGGTCTCCGGCGCGCTGGGCGACGTGCGGCTGAGCGACCTGGTGGGCGCGTGGTCGGGTGCCACGAGCGCCGTCGTCGCGCTCGCCCCGGTGCCCGGCGACGTGACGGGCGTGCCGCCCGAGGCGGCCGCGGCGGCGACCGACGTCGGGGAGTGCGTGCTCGTCACCACCCCCGCGGGATCGTGGGCGCTCGTGCCCGAGGTCACCGAGTTCGGCAGCGAGCTCGAGCCGGGCCACCTCGTCACGTGGCACGTGACCGCGGTCGCGCCGTGGGCGACGCGTGTGCTGGGCGCGGCCGGGACGCTGGCGGAGGCCGAGCGCGAGCTGCGGACCGCGCTGCTCGTGGCGACGCAGGCGCTGGACACGCTCGACGTCGCACGCTGGCGCGAGGACGCGGCCGAGGCGATCGCCGGCCTGCGCTCCGGCGGCGCCCCGGGGTGGCAGCTGCCGCGCGACCTCGACGCCCGTGCCGTGCGCGTGCTGGAGCAGGCGGTCCGCCTGCGCACCATCGTCGAGCTGGCCACCGTGGACGACGGCGGCGCGGTGAACCTGTGGCAGGCCGACCAGCGCTCCACGGCGCTGCGCGAGGTCGACCGCGCGTCGCGCCGCGCGGTCGGCGCCGCCACGCTCTGGACGGACGACGCCGCGGGCGCCCCGGGGCGCTGACCGCTACGCCGTCTCGAGCACCGTCCGGTACACCTCGAGGGTGCGCTCGCCGATCGCGTCCCACGCGAAGTGCTCCTCGACGCGGCGTCGCGCTGCCGCGCCCATCTGCGCCGCGTGCGCCGGGTCGGCGACCACCCGCGCGAGCGCCTCGGCGAGGTCGGCGACGAACCGGTCCGGGTCGAGCGGCGTGCCCGTGCCGTCGTCGGCCTGCTCGATGGGCACGAGCAGCCCGGTCACGCCGTCGTCCACGACCTCCGGGATCCCGCCGGTCGCCGTACCGACCACGGGCAGCCCGACGGCCATCGCCTCGAGGTTGACGATGCCGAGCGGCTCGTAGACCGACGGGCACACGAACACGGTGCAGGCGGAGAGCACCGCGACGAGCTCGGCCCGCGGGAGCATCTGCTCGATCCACACCACGCCCGTCCGCTCGGACTGGAGGACCTCCACGGCACCGCTGACCTCGGCCGCGATCTCGGGCGTGTCCGGGGCGCCCGCGCACAGGACGAGCTGGACCTCCGGCGGCAGGGACCGTGCCGCACGCAGGAGGTAGGGCAGGCCCTTCTGGCGCGTGATGCGCCCGACGAACACGACCGCGGGGCGCTCGGGGTCGATCCCGAGCCCGCGCACCACCCGGTCGGCGACCGCGGCGTCGGGCCCGGCCTCGGGGCGCCGCCAGCCGTCGAGGTCGATCCCGTTGTGCACGACGTGGACCCGCGCGGGGTCGACCTGCGGGTACACGCGCAGGATGTCCTCGCGCATCCCGGCGGACACGGCGATCACGCCCGCCGCCCCCTCGTACGCGGTGCGCTCGGCCCACGACGACAAGGCGTACCCGCCACCGAGCTGCTCCGCCTTCCAGGGGCGCAGCGGCTCGAGCGAGTGCGCGGACAGCACGTGCGGCACACCGTGCAGGAGCCCCGCGAGGTGGCCGCCCAGGTTGGCGTACCAGGTGTGGGAGTGGACGAGGTCGGCCCCGGCGACGTCGTCGGCCATCTCGAGGTCGACGCCGAACGTGCCGAGCGCCGCGTTCGCCCCGGACAGGGCTCCGGGCACCGTGTACCCGGTGACGCCGTCGCCGTCGCGCGGCCCGTCGAAGCAGCGCACGCGCACGTCGACGTGCCGGCGCAGGACGGCGGACAGCTCGGCGACGTGCACGCCGGCCCCGCCGTAGACGTGCGGCGGGTACTCGCGGGTCAGCAGGTCGACTCTCACGCGCCACACGCTAGCCCACCAGGATGCGGGTCGTGCTGCGGGGCCCCCACCCGAGGGACTACGGTGCGGGCATGGCCGCCGCACCCCGAGTCCTCGCCATCGTCCTCGCCGGGGGCGAGGGCAAGCGCCTCATGCCGCTCACGGAGTCTCGGGCGAAGCCGGCCGTGCCGTTCGGCGGCATCTACCGGCTCGTGGACTTCGCGCTGTCGAACCTCGTGAACTCGCACTACCTGAAGATCGTCGTGCTCACGCAGTACAAGTCGCACAGCCTGGACCGGCACATCACGAAGACGTGGCGCATGTCGGCCCTGCTGGGCAACTACGTGGCGCCGGTCCCCGCGCAGCAGCGGGTCGGCAAGCACTGGTACCTCGGCAGCGCCGACGCGATCTACCAGTGCCTCAACATCATCGACGACGAGCGCCCCGACATCGTGGTCGTCGTCGGCGCCGACCACGTGTACCGCATGGACTTCTCCCAGATGGTCGACGCGCACGTCGAGTCGGGAGCCCGGCTGACGGTCGCCGGCATCCGCCAGCCGATCTCGATGGCCGACCAGTTCGGCGTCATCGAGACCGACCCGAAGGACCCCACGCGGATCGCGGCGTTCCGCGAGAAGCCCACGGACCCCGTCGGCCTGCCGGACTCGCCGAAGGAGATCCTCGCCTCCATGGGCAACTACGTCATGGACGCCGACGCCCTCGTCGACGCCGTGACGGCCGACGCGGCGGACGCCGGCTCCCGCCACGACATGGGCGGCGACATCGTCCCCGCCTTCGTCGAGAAGGGCACCGCCGCCGTCTACGACTTCATCCGCAACGACGTGCCCGGCTCGACGGACCGCGACCGCGACTACTGGCGCGACGTCGGCACCATCGACTCGTACTACGACGCGAACAAGGACCTCATCGCGGTCACGCCCGTGTTCAACCTCTACAACGAGGAGTGGCCCCTGCACACCGGCTACACAGGCCTGCCGCCGGCGAAGTTCGTGCACGCCGGGCGCGGGCGCCTCGGCCACGCGGCGGACTCGATCGTCTCCCCCGGCGTCATCATCTCGGGAGCCACGGCGGTCGGTTCCGTCCTCTCCCCCGGGGTCTACCTCCACTCGTGGTCGTCCGTCTCCGACTCCGTGCTCATGGACGGCGTGCAGGTGCACCGCCACGCGCAGGTGCACCGCGCGATCATCGACAAGAACGTCGTCATCCAGGAGCAGGCACGCATCGGCCTCGACCCCGAGCGGGACCGCGCCCGCGGCTTCACGGTCACCGAGAGCGGCATCACCGTCGTGCCGAAGGGCACGGTCGTCGAGTGAGCACGCCGTCCGCCGACGTCGCCCACGGCACCGGGACCGACGCCGGGCGGCCGGACGGGTCGCGGCCCGCACGCCTGCTCGTCATGGACGTCGACTCGACGCTCATCGCCCAGGAGGTCATCGAGCTCCTCGCCGACCACGCCGGCACGCGCGATGAGGTGGCGGCCGTGACGGAGCGGGCGATGCGGGGCGAGATCGACTTCGCCGCGTCGCTGCGCGAGCGCGTCGCGACGCTGGCCGGTGTCCCGGTCGAGGCGTTCGCCGACGTCCGCCGCCGCGCGACGTTCACCGCGGGCGCGCCCGAGCTCGTCGCCGAGGCGCGGCGCCGCGGGTGGGAGGTCGGCCTCGTGTCCGGCGGGTTCGAGGAGGTCGTCGCGCCGCTCGCCGCCGAGCTCGGCATCACGCTGTACCGCGCCAACCGCCTCGAGGTCGCGGACGGACGACTGACCGGTCGCACCCTCGGCCCGGTGGTCGACCGCGCCGCCAAGGCGACGACGCTGCTCGAGCTCGCCGCGCGCCTCGGCGTCCCCCGCGAGGACACGATCGCCGTGGGCGACGGCGCGAACGACCTCGACATGATCGGCGCCGCCGGCGTCGGGATCGCGTTCGCCGCCAAGCCGCTCGTGCGCGAGCAGGCGCCGTACTCGGTCGACGGCCCACGGCTCGACGCGGTGCTCGACGTCGTGGACCGTGCGGACGCCGAGCGCCGTCAGGCCGGAGGGCGTCCCACGTAGGTCAGCTGCGCGACCTGTGCGCCCCACTCGGCCCAGGCGGCCGTGGACTCGAGCACGCTGTAGGTCGCGGTCGGCACCCCGACCCGCACCTGGGCGAGCGCACCGCCGTCGGAAGCCGGGTCCGCGAGAAAGGACGCCGCCGACGCCATCGTGGGCTCGTGCCCGATGACCAGCAGCGTGCGCACGCGCGCGTCGGTCGTGCGCAGGAGGCCGAGCACGTCGTCGACGTCCGCCGCGTAGAGCGCGTCGCTGATCGTCACCTCCGGCTCGGCGTCACCGAGGTGCGCCGCCAGCAGCTCCCACGTCTGCCGCGTGCGCAGCGCGGACGAGCACAGCACGCGGTCCGGCACGAGCCCGCCGTCGCGCAGCGCCGCACCGACGCGGCCGGCCTGGCGCCGGCCGTCGAGCTTGAGCGGGCGCAGGACGTCGTCGACGGCCCCCGCCCGCTCCGCCTTCGCGTGGCGCAGCAGGACGAGCCGGTGCACGGCGCCGTCCCCACCCGGTGTCACGGCCGTCACTGACCCATGGCGTGCACGCCGCCGTCGACGTGCACGATCTCACCCGTGGTCGCCGGGAACCAGTCCGAGAGCAGCGCGACGACGGCGCGCGCGGCCGGCTCCGCCGTCGTCTGGTCCCAGCCGAGCGGGGCGCGCCGCGGCCAGGCGTCCTCCATCGTCTCGAAGCCGGGGATCGACTTCGCGGCGGTCGTGCGGATCGGGCCGGCGGAGACCAGGTTGGCCCGGATGCCGTCGGGGCCGAGGTCGCGCGCGAGGTAGCGGTTGGCCGACTCGAGGCCCGCCTTCGCGACGCCCATCCAGTCGTACACCGGCCAGGCGAACTGCGCGTCGAACGTGAGCCCGACGACCGCGCCGCCGTTCGTCATCAGCGGCTTCGCCGCGGTGGCCAGCGACTTGTAGGAGAACGTGGAGACCTGGAGCGCCGTGGCGACGTCCTCCCACGAGGCCGTCAGGAAGTTGCCGCCCATGACCGACTGCGGGGCGAAGCCGATGGAGTGCACGACGCCGTCGAGCGTGTCGACGTGCTCGCGGACGGTGTCCGCCAGGTTCGCGAGGTCCTGGTCGTCGGTCACGTCGAGCTGGACCACCGGCGCCTCGACGGGCAGACGCTTGGCGAACGCCTGCGTGAGCTTCATCTGGCGCCCGAACGAGGACAGCACGACCTCGGCCCCCTCCTCCTGGGCGAGCCGCGCCGCGTGGAACGCGATCGAGGAGTCGGTGAGGACTCCCGTCACCAGGAGCTTCTTGCCGTCGAGCAGACCCATCGGTTTCCTTCCGTCGTGCGCCCGGTCGGCGGGCGCGCTGGGGCGAGCGTACTGAAGAACGTGCGGGGAGAGAGGCGGGCGGCCGGGCCGCGGGACCGTCCGAGGTCGGTCGGCAGTCGCTCAGTGGCCCATGCCGAGACCGCCGTCGACCGGGATCACGGCGCCGGAGACGTACGCCGCGGCGTCGGACGCGAGGAACTCCACCACCCCGGCGACCTCCTCGGGCCGCGCGAACCGCCCGGCGGGGATCTGCGCCTTGTACGCGTCCTGTCGCTCCTGGGGGAGCTCCGCCGTCATGGCCGTGTCGATGAACCCGGGGGCGACCACGTTCGCGGTGATGCCGCGCGAGCCCAGCTCGCGCGTGATCGAGCGCGCCATGCCGACCAGCCCGGCCTTGGACGCGCCGTAGTTCACCTGGCCCGCGCCGCCGTACAGGCCGATCACGGACGAGACGAGCACGATGCGTCCGCGGCGCTGGCGGATCATGCCCTTCGTCACACGGCGCACGCACCGGAACGTGCCCGTCAGGTTGACGTCGATCACGGACTCGAAGTCCTCGTCCGTCATGCGCAGGAGCAGCTGGTCGCGCGTCACGCCGGCGTTCGCCACGAGCACCTCGACGGGACCGAGCGCGTCCTCGATCTCGGTGAAGGCGGCGTCGACGGCGGCGGAGTCGGTGATGTCGGCCACGGCGCCGAGGACGCCGTCGGGCAGGTCCCCGCCGCGGTAGACCGTGGCGACGCGGTCGCCGTTCGCCACGAAGCGCTCGGCGACGGCCCGCCCGATCCCCCGGGCGGCGCCGGTGACGACGACGGTGCGCGGGGCGGCTGCGGTGGCTTCGGACACGAGGGCTCCTCGGGAAGGACGGGTGGGGGGTCGTGCCGAACCTACCGTCTGCACGCGGCGCGGTGCGCGCTCGGACCGTCACACCTCCGGCGGGGCGTTTGTGGGGTCCGCACAAAACGTAGACTGCTGAGGTGAGCAGACGACGCGCGGGCGGACGGGCGGCCGACCCCGTCCCGAGCATCACCGCCGCGCCCGAGCCGCTGGCGGACGACCAGGCGCGCCGCACGCGCCGGTACCTCGTCCAGATGGGCGTGCGCGTCGTGTGCTTCCTCGCCGCGATCGCGGTCGCGGACCGGCTGCCCTGGCTCACCGTGGTGCTCGCCGCGGCGGCCGTCGTCCTGCCCTACAGCGCCGTGCTGTTCGCGAACGCGGGACGGGACCAGGCCCACTACGACACGTCCCCGGTCGAGCACCTGCAGCTGCCGCCCGGCGGTGCTCCCGGTGCCCACGGCATCGGGCCCGGGGACCCACCCGAGGAGGACCGGTGACGGACGTGCTGGGGATCGCCGACCCCGTCGGCGACGACGAGCTCGTGTGCAGCGCGAAGGGCTGCCGCGAGCCCGCGGCGTGGGGCCTGCTGTGGAACAACCCCAAGATCCACACGCCCGAGCGCCGCAAGGTGTGGCTCGCGTGCGACGCCCATCGCGACCACCTCGAGACGTTCCTCGGGGCGCGCTCGTTCTGGCGCACGACGGTCCCCGTCGACGAGCTCGAGCGCCGGGCGGCGCCGTGACGCGTGCGCCCGCGCCCGTAGCGCACGACGGCGCGCCGCGGGTCCCGACGACGCAGCGCGCCACCGCGGACGCCCACCAGCCGCGCACGCCGCGCCAGTGGGCCACGCTCGCGGTCGGTGTCGTGGTGCTCGTCGCGCTGTGCCTCGTGGCCGGCCGCTGGCAGTGGAACCGCTACGTGGACCGCGAGGCCGAGATCCAGCGCATCGAGGCGAACTACTCCGCGGCGCCGGTCCCGCTCGCCGACGTGCTCCCGCGCCCCGGTGCGGACCTCGAGGCCGGCGACGTGTGGCGCCCGGTCACGCTCGAGGGCCGGTACGCCACGGACGCGACCGTGCTGCTGCGCAACCGGCCCGTCGGCGGCAGCCCCGGCTTCCACGTCCTCGTGCCGTTCGTCACCGAGCCCACGGCCACGGCCCCGGACGGCCTCGTCGTCGTGGTGGACCGGGGCTTCGTGCCGCTCGGCACCGACGCGGTCACGGCGGGCGAGGTGCCGGCCGCGCCCGAGGGCGTCGTGCAGGCGACGGTCACGCTGCGGGCCGACGAGCCGTCGTCGTCGCGCGGCGCGCCGGACGGTCAGGTCCAGGCGATCTCGACGGACCAGGTGCTCGCCGCCGGGTCGGACGGCGCCGACTGGGCCGACGGGCGCACGGTCGGCGCGTACGGCCAGCTGCGGACGGAGGACCCCGCGCCCGCGCAGCGGCTCCAGGCCCGGCCGAAACCGGACACCGACCCCGGCTCCCACCTGTCGTACGCGTTCCAGTGGTGCGTGTTCGCGCTCGGCGCGCTCGCCGGCTTCTGGCTGCTCGTGCGCCGGGACCGGCGCGACGCCCGCGGTGAGGACGGCACGCTCACGGCCGGGGACCTGCTGGCCGCCCACGAGCCGGAGGTCGTCCGGCCGCGCCGCGAGCCCCGTGCGCGGCGCGCGACCGCGGAGGACGAGGAGGACGCGCTGATCGACGCCCAGCTCGGGCGTCCTCAGGCGAGCGACACCAGCTCGGCGTAGTCGTCGCTCCACAGGTCCTCGTCGCCGTCCGGGAGGAGGAGCACGCGCTCGGGCTCGAGCGCCTCGACCGCGCCGTCGTCGTGGGTGACCATGACGACGGCGCCCTCGTACGTCTTGAGCGCGCCGAGGATCTCCGCGCGCGACGCGGGGTCGAGGTTGTTCGTCGGCTCGTCCAGCAGGAGCACGTTCGCCGACGACACGACGAGCGTCGCCAGGGCGAGGCGCGTCTTCTCGCCGCCGGACAGCACGTTGGTCGGCTTGTCCGCGTCGTCGCCGGAGAACAGGAACGACCCGAGCGTCGAGCGGACCTCGGTGTCGGTGAGGTCCGGGGCGGCGTGGCGCAGGTTCTCCACGACGGTGACGTCCATGTCGAGCGTGTCGTGCTCCTGGGCGTAGTAGCCGATCTTCAGCCCGTGCCCGGGGTGCACCTCGCCCGTGTCGGGCTGCTCGACGCCGCCGAGGATGCGCAGCAGCGTCGTCTTGCCCGCACCGTTGAGGCCCAGGACGACGACACGGCTGCCGCGGTCGATCGCGAGGTCGACGCCCGCGAAGACCTCCTGCGACCCGTAGGCCTTCGACAGCCCCGACGCGGTGAGCGGCGTGCGCCCGCACGGGGCGGGCTTCGGGAACCGCAGCTTCGCGACCTTGTCGCTCTGCCGCTCCCCCTCGATGCCCGCCATGAGCTTCTCGGCGCGACGCATCATGTTCTGCGCGGCGACGGCCTTGCTGGCCTTCGCGCGCATCTTCTCGCCCTGGGCCTGCAGCACGCTGGCCTTCTTCTCGGCGTTCTGCCGCTCGCGCCGGCGGCGGCGCTCGTCGGACTCGCGCTGCGCCAGGTACGCGTCCCAGCCGAGGTTGTACTGGTCGAGCTCGCCGCGGTTCGCGTCGAGGTGGAAGACCTTGTTGACCGTGGCGCGCAGCAGCTCGACGTCGTGGGAGATCACCACGAAGCCGCCCGAGTAGGACTTGAGGTAGTCCCGGAGCCAGAGGATCGAGTCCGCGTCGAGGTGGTTCGTCGGCTCGTCGAGGAGCAGGGTCTCGACGCCGGAGAACAGGATGCGCGCGAGCTCGACGCGTCGGCGCTGCCCGCCGGACAGCGTGTTGAGCGGCTGCGAGAGCACGCGGTCGTCGAGGCCGAGGTTGCTCGTGATGCGGTGCGCCTCGCTCTCGGCGGCGTATCCGCCCGCGGCGAGGAAGCGCGCCTCGAGCTTCGGGTAGCGCTCCATCGCGGCCTCGTGCGTCTCGGCGTCCGCGCTCGCCATCGCGCCCTCGGTCTCGCGCATCTGGCGCACGATCTTGTCGAGATCGCGCGCCGAGAGCACGCGGTCCAGCGCGACGACGTCGAGGTCTCCCGTGCGCGGGTCCTGCGGGAGGTAGCCGATGTCGCCGCCGCGCGTGATCTTCCCCGCCGTGGGCTGGGTCTCCCCCGCGAGCGTCTTCGTCAGGGTCGTCTTGCCGGCGCCGTTGCGCCCGACGAGGCCGATCCGGTCGCCCGAGGCGATCTGGAACGTGGCCTCGTGCAGCAGGACGCGGGCGCCGACGCGCAGCTCGACGCCGTGGGCGGTGATCACGGGAGGGTCCTCTCGGGTGGCTTCAGGTGCCCGACGGCGGCCGGTCGGCTCGGCCTCGGGCGGGCGCCCGGGCGGGACCGGCCCGCGCGGGGGCCGGGACGATTCTACGGGCCGGGCACGGCAGCTCGGCCGGGCAGGGCCCCGCACCCTCCCGGGTGCACCCCCGCTGTCGCCCCCGGGCGCATGCCACGGGGACGACGCCCTCAGAGCTCGATCGAGTACATGCGCGAGCCCGACACCTTCGTGTAGCCCAGGCTCGCGTAGAGCCCGTGCGCGCCCGAGGGGTTCTCCGTGTCGACGTCCAGGACGGCGTACTGCATGCCGTCGGCGGCGAACGCGCGCATCCCGGCGGCGAGCGCCGCGACCGCGACGCGGTGCCCGCGGTACGAGCGCCGCACGCCGAGGAGCTCGGTGTACCCGAACGTGTACCCCCGCACGGGGAAGTCCTCGTCGTAGCGCCCGGCCAGCTGGTAGCCGACCACGAGCGGCTCGCCCGCACGCAGCGCGGCTGCGGTCGACGGGTCGGTGTGCGGGTCGGCGAGCAGCGTGTCGGCGTCCGGGGCGTCGTCCACGACGAGGAACGACCACTGGGGGGCGAACTCGCTGCGTCCGTGCGTCCACGACTCGGCGGAGCGGGGTTCGCTGCCCCAGTGGTCGCGGAACGCGTCGTTGTGCGCGAGCCGGGTCGCCTCGTCGAGCTCGGCGGACCAGGGCACGACGCGCAGCGACCCCTCGAGCGAGACCTCGGGGACGGGCTCGGCGAGGTCGCGCCGCAGGTCGGAGTAGAAGCGACGGGCCACGAAGCCGAACCGCTCGTACAGGTGCGTCTTGGCCTCGGGGTCGGTGTCCTCGGCGTAGAGCGTGATGCGCGCGGGGATCTCCTTGCCGCTCGCGGCGAGGAGCTGGCGCCCGCGCGCGATCTCCCAGGCGAGCAGCTCGCGCCCGATACCGCGCCCGCGGTGCGTCGGGTGCACGCCGCCGAGGAGGAAGGTGCGGACGGTGCGGACGTCCCCGGGCGCGGTGTCGACGAGGGCCCACGCGCGCAGCGTGCCGTCCGCGTCGGCGCCGACGAGCGAGTCGGTCGCGAGGTCGCGCCAGCTCGCGGTGAACAGGTCCTGCACCTCGGCGATGGTCTCGCGGTAGGGCTCGGCGTCCGCCTCGGCGATCTCGTTCTTCAGCGTGAGCAGCGCGTGGGCGTCGTCCGCCGTGGCCGGTCGCCACGTGAGGTCGCCCGCGGTCACGGACGGCAGCGTCGCCGGTGCGGCGGCACGCTCGGCGATCGGGGCGAGCGTGGTGACGGGTGCGGGGGCGGCCGGGTCGGCCGGAGGGGACGAAGGCATGGAGACAACGCTAGGCGACGCTCCGGCGTCGGGCACGCGCATTTCGTCCGGTACCGCACGGACGCGCAGGTGCTGCGGTGCCGGGACCACTGCGAGAGACGGTGCACCGCGACGCGCGGTGCACGTCCTACCCTTCCCCACATGGCCCCCTCCCCCGCCGACGTCCGCTCCGAGGCCTTCGCCCATGCGCTGCGCACGCGCGTGGTCGTCGCCGACGGCGCGATGGGCACGATGATTCAGGCCCAGGACCCGTCGCTCGACGACTACGAGGGGCTGGAGGGCTGCAACGAGATCCTCAACGTGTCGCGCCCGGACATCATCGGCTCCGTGCACGACGCCTACCTCGAGGTCGGCGTCGACGCGATCGAGACGAACACGTTCGGCGCGAACTGGTCGAACCTGTCCGACTACGGGATCGACGACCGGATCCGCGAGCTCGCCGCCGCGGGCGCGCGCATCGCGCGCGAGCGGGCCGACGCGTTCGCGACGCCCGACCACCCGCGCTGGGTGCTCGGCTCGATGGGCCCCGGCACGAAGCTGCCGAGCCTCGGCCACACGACGTACGCCCACCTGCGCGACACGTTCGCCGAGCAGGCCGCCGGGCTGCTCGACGGCGGCGCGGACGCGCTCCTCGTGGAGACGAGCCAGGACCTGCTCCAGACGAAGGCGGCGGTCAACGGGTCGCGCGCGGCGATGCGCACGGTGGGGCGCTCCGTCCCGGTGATCGCGCAGGTGACCGTGGAGACCACCGGGACGATGCTCATGGGTTCCGAGATCGGCGCGGCGCTCACGACCCTGCAGGCGCTGGGCGTCGACGCGATCGGGCTCAACTGCGCGACCGGCCCCGCCGAGATGAGCGAGCACCTGCGCCACCTGTCGCGCCACGCGGAGATCCCCGTGACGTGCATGCCCAACGCGGGGCTGCCGGTGCTGGGGCCGGACGGTGCGACGTACCCGCTCACGCCGGACGAGCTCGCGGCCGCGCACACGCAGTTCGTCACCGAGTTCGGGCTCGGGCTCGTGGGCGGCTGCTGCGGCACGACGCCCGAGCACCTGCGGCGCGTCGTGGAGGCGGTGCGCGCGCGCCCCGTGGCGGAGCGCCACCCGCAGCGCGAGAACGGCGTCGCGAGCCTGTACTCCCACACGGACCTGCGCCAGGACACGTCGTTCCTCGCGATCGGCGAGCGGACGAACGCCAACGGGTCGAAGGCGTTCCGCGAGGCGATGCTCGCGGAGAACTGGGACGAGTGCGTCGAGATCGCGCGCGCCCAGACGCGCGACGGCGCGCACCTGCTCGACGTGTGCGTCGACTACGTGGGCCGCGACGGCGTCGCGGACGTGCGCGAGGTCGTCTCGCGGCTCGCGAGCGCGTCGACGCTGCCGCTCGTCATCGACTCGACCGAGCCCGAGGTCATCGCGGCGGGGCTCCAGCTGGTCGGTGGGCGCGCCGTGGTGAACTCGGTGAACTTCGAGGACGGCGACGGCCCGACGTCGCGCTTCGCGCGGATCATGCCGCACGTCGTCGAGCACGGCGCGGCGGTCGTCGCGCTGACGATCGACGAGGAGGGACAGGCGCGCACCGCGGAGACGAAGGTCGCGATCGCGACCCGCCTCGTCGAGACGCTCACGCGCGACTGGGGCATGCGCGTCGACGACATCATCGTGGACGCGCTGACGTTCCCCATCGCCACGGGCCAGGAGGAGACGCGGCGCGACGCCATCGAGACGATCGAGGCGATCCGCGAGATCACGCACCGCTACCCCGGCATCCACACCACGCTCGGGGTGTCCAACGTGTCGTTCGGGCTCAACCCCGCGGCGCGGACCGTGCTCAACTCGGTGTTCCTCCACGAGGCGGTCGAGGCCGGGCTGGACTCGGCGATCGTGCACGCGGCGAAGATCCTGCCGCTCGCGCAGATCCCCGACGAGCAGCGGGAGGCCGCGCTCGACCTCGTGCGGGACCGGCGCGGGTACGACGACGCTGGCAACCTCGTGCACGACCCGCTCTCTCACCTGCTCGACCTCTTCGAGGGCGTGGACTCCGCCGCGCTCAAGGACGCGCGGGCGGCGGAGCTCGCCGCGCTGCCGGTCGGCGAGCGCCTCGAGCGACGCATCGTCGACGGCGCGCGCAAGGGCCTCGAGGACGACCTCGACGCCGCGCTCGCCGACGGGATGAAGGCCCTCGACATCGTCAACGACCACCTCCTCGAGGGCATGAAGGTCGTGGGCGACCTGTTCGGCCGCGGCGAGATGCAGCTCCCGTTCGTGCTCCAGTCGGCCGAGGTGATGAAGACGGCCGTCGCGCACCTCGAGCCGCACATGGAGAAGGTCGAGGGCGAGAGCGGGAGCAAGGGCACGATCGTGCTCGCGACCGTGCGCGGCGACGTGCACGACATCGGCAAGAACCTCGTCGACATCATCCTCACGAACAACGGCTACACGGTCGTGAACATCGGCATCAAGCAGCCGGTGTCGGCGATGATCGAGGCGGCGCAGGAGCACGACGCCGACGTCATCGGGATGTCGGGCCTGCTCGTGAAGTCCACGGTCGTCATGAAGGAGAACCTCGCCGAGCTGGCCTCGCGAGGGCTCGCGGGCCGCTGGCCCGTGCTTCTTGGTGGCGCGGCGCTGACCCGGACGTACGTCGAGGACGACCTGGCCGGGCAATTCCCGGGCGTCGTCCGGTACGCGCGCGACGCGTTCGAGGGGCTGCGGCTCATGGAGCCGCTCGTGCGCGTCGCACGCGGCGAGTCGCCCGACGCCGTCGGGCTGCCCGCGCTGAAGAAGCGCCGGCATGCGGTGGTCACCGTGACGGAGACCGCGCCCGAGGACCTGCCCGCGCGGTCCGACGTCGCCGCCGACAACCCTGTGCCGACGCCGCCCTTCTGGGGCACGCGGCTCGTCAAGGGCCTGCAGCTCGCCGAGTACGCGGCGTTCCTCGACGAGCGCGCGACGTTCATGGGCCAGTGGGGGCTGAAGCCCGGGCGCGGTGACGAGGGGGCGTCGTACGAGGAGCTCGTCGAGACCGAGGGGCGGCCGCGGCTCAACGCGTGGCTCGACCGGATCCGCACCGAGGGCGTCGTGGACCCGTCGGTCGTGTACGGATACTTCCCCGTGTGGTCGGAGGGCGACGACGTCGTCGTCGCGCACCACGGCGCCGGGCTCGCCGGCATCGGGGCGCCCGACGGCGGGTCGGGCGGCGAGCCCGGGACCGAGCGGCTGCGCTTCACGTTCCCGCGCCAGCGCCGCGACCGGCACCTGTGCCTTGCCGACTTCGTCAGGCCGAGGTCGTGGGTCGAGGAGACCGGCCGGTACGACGTGCTGCCCGTCCAGCTCGTGACCATGGGCGCGAGCGTCGACCAGCACACCGCGACGTTGTTCGCGGGGAACCACTACCGCGAGTACATGGAGCTCCACGGGCTCTCGGTGCAGCTCACCGAGGCGCTCGCCGAGATGTGGCACGCGCGCGTGCGCGCCGAGCTTGGCTTCGCCGACGAGGACCCGGACTCCGCGGAGGGCATGTTCAAGCTCGAGTACCGCGGCGCGCGGTTCTCGCTCGGCTACCCCGCGTGCCCCGACATGGAGGACCGCACGAAGGTCGTCGAGCTCCTGCGCCCCGAGCGCGTCGGGGTCGAGCTCTCCGCGGAGCTCCAGCTCCACCCCGAGCAGTCGACCGACGCGTTCGTCCTCCATCACCCCGAGGCCAAGTACTACTCGGTGTGAGCTCCTCGTGGGCGTGTGCCCGGTACGGGATCTCCGTACCGGTCACGTGCCGATCACGGGTGCCACGGACCGGCTCAGGCGGCCGTGCCGCCGTAGTGCGCGGCCAGGCGCCGCAACCCTTCGTCGACGCCCACGGCGGGGCGCCAGCGCAGGTCGCGGCGCGTGGCCCGCTGGTCGAACCAGTGCGCGGTCGACAGCTGCTCGGCGAGGAAGCGCGTCATCGGCGGCTCGTCGGCGCCCGGGTGCACGCGCCAGACGGCCTCGACCAGGCTGCCCGCGGCCCGCGCGACCCCGGCCGGGACGCGCCACCGCGGCGGCTCGACGCCGCCCGCGCGGCAGATGCCCGTGAGCAGGTCGGCGACGGTGCGCGGCTCGCCGTTGGTCAGCACGTACGCGCGGCCGTGCACGTCGTGGGCGCGGTCGAGCGCGGCGAGGATCCCGTCGGCGGCGTTGTCCACGTAGAGCGTGTCGATGAGCGCTGCGCCGTGCCCCAGCAGGGGTAGGCGGCCGCCCGCGGCGCGCTCGAGCACCCGCTCGACGAGCTGGGTGTCGCCCGGCCCCCACACGATGTGCGGGCGCACGGCGACGACGCTCGGTCCCGTCTCCCCCGACCCGTCCGGCCGGCGACGGCGGTCGCGGCCCAGGGCGAGCAGCTCGGCCGCCGCCTTGGTGCGCGCGTACTCGCCGCGCGCGTGCCGGGGGTCGGCCGGCGTCGTGCCCGCCCCGACCAGGGACGAGCCCAGGTGGGCCACGGACGGCGAGGACACCTGCACGAACCGCTCGACCCCGGCGCGCTCGGCCGCGTCGAGGAGCGCGCGGGTGCCCTCGACGTTCACGGCGTGGAACTCCGCGGGCTCGCCCGCGAGCGACACCTTGGCCGCGAGGTGCACGACCGCGTCGACGCCCTCGACGGCGCGCGCGACGGTCGCCGGGTCGGTCACCGACCCCTGGACGTCCTCCACGCCCGGCACCCCGGAGGGGCGGCGCTGAAGCGTGCGGACGTCGTCGCCGCGCGCGACGAGCGCGCGGGCGACGGCGCCTCCGAGCAGACCCGACGCCCCGGTCACGAGCACGGTCACGGCCGACCCACCCGCCCGCCGGCGAGGACGCCGTCCGCCCAGCCGGCGAGACGCGCCCGGTCGATCTTCGAGTTGTGCCGCACGTCGGTGGGCATGCGCGGCACCACGAGCACGGCCGCGAGCGCCACGGGCGACGCGGCGCGCACGGCGGCGGTCAGCGCCTCGGGCGCCAGCCCGGGGCGCCGGACGCCGGGCACGGTCTCGACCACCGCGACCGCCTGCTGCAGACCCGCGGGCCCGACGCCGACGACGGCGGCCCGTCGGACCTGCGCCACCCGCTCCACGTGCTGCTCCGGCCCCACGGGAGCCAGCGGGCCGTCGGCGGTGCGGAGCACGTGCCCGAGCCGCCCCTCGATCCACAGGCGGCCCTGCGCGTCGAGGTGCCCGACGTCGCCGGTGCGGTGCCAGCGCCCGGGCGGGGTGTCGCGCTCGGCGGCCTGGTCGGTGAGCCACAGCCGGTCGTAGCGCTCCTTGAGGTGCCCCGCCCGCACGAGGACCTCGCCGAGCACGCCGGGCGCCGCCGACGGCGCGCCGGTCGCGGCGCCGTCGTCGTCGAGCGCGCTGACGAGCACCTCCGCCCCGGGCACGGGGCGGCCCACGCACACGCCCGCGTCGGGGGCCGCGGCGGCGTCGCGGATGCCGTCGAGCGTGACGTCCGTGACCAGCAGGCACTCCGTCATCCCGTACGGGGTGTGCGCCGTGGCCGCGGGCATGAGCTCGGCGGCCGAGCCGAGCAGGTCGGCCGAGATCGGCGCGCCCGTGGAGAGGAACGTGCGCACGCGCTCGAGCGCCGCGAGGTCGGCGTCGTCGAGCGCGCCGGCGGTCGCGACCACGTTGAGGATCGCGGCGGGCGAGAGGAACACGATGCGCGCGTCCGACGCGCGCACGGCGTCGGCGACGGCCCGGGCGGTGAGCGTGCGCGGCGAGGAGACGTCCATGCGCGGCGTCACCGACCGGGTGCCGAGCGCGGGCCCGAGCAGCGCGAACGGGGCGAAGCCCGTGACCAGCCCGGTGTCGGGGCCGACGTCGAAGTGCTCCGCGAGCGTGTCCCGCAGCGCGGAGAGGCGCGCGTGCGAGTACACGACGCCCTTCGCCGGGCCCGTGGACCCGGACGTGAACAGCACGGCGGCCTCGTCCTCGGGGCCGGGCTCGGCCGGCAGCGCCGCGCCCTCCCCGGCACGCGCGACGTCGACGAGCTCGTGCGCCACGCCCAGCGCCCGTCGGACCGCGGGCGCGAGCGGGTCGGCCGAGATCCGCACGCCCGGCCAGCCGAGCGCGCGCGCCGCGGCCAGGCCCTTTCTCTGCGCGACGACGAACCGCGGCCACGCCCCGCGCTGGGCGCGGGTGAGCCCGCGGACCCCCAGCCCGGCGTCGGCGACCACCACGACGGCCCCGATCCGCAGGCACGCGTACACCAGCGCGGTCAGCGTGGGCCCCGGCTGCACCAGCAGCGACACCCGGTCGCCCTTGCGCACCCCGATCGCGTGCAGCCCCGCGGCCACCCGCTGCACCTGACGGGCCAGCGCCCGCCAGCTCACGGCCCGGGCAGACCCGTCGGCACCGGTCGCCGCCATGTCCAGCACGGCGGGCGCGTCGTCGTCCGCCCGCGCGTCCAGCCCCGCCCACAGCGGCACGAACGGCGAGGCTGCAGTCCCATCGGCACCGGTGGTGCCGGCACCGGCCGTCGCGGAGCCGTCGGTGCCTGCTGGTGCGAGCACCTCGCTCCCGAGCCACCCGAGGACAGCGGGCGTCCAGTCCGCGTCCTCGGCGACGAGGTGGCCGGCGCCGGAGAACCGGTGCACGTGCGCGTGCGGCAGCCGGCGCACGAGGTCGTCGAGGTAGCGGTCGGAGAACACCGGGTCGTGCGGCCCCCACAGCAGCACGGCGGGCACGCGGAGCCGCGCGACGCCGGCAGCGATACGGTCGAGCTCGGGCGCGCTGGGGTGCGCGGCGTCCACGGGGATGTCGGCGACGAAGCCCTCGATCCCCTCGCGGTCGGGCGCGGCGCGGTAAGGCAGCCGGTAGGCGTCTGCGACGTCGTCGGGCAGGCCCGGGCGCGCCAGGGCGAGCGTCGTGTCGAGGAAGGCACGCGTCGTGCGGGTGCCCAGCCGGTGCACGGGCCCGGCGAGCGCGAGGCGCAGCGGCGCGGGCACCGCGGCGCCGTCAGGCTGGTGCACCGCCGTGTTGAGCAGCGCGACGCCGGCGAGGAGGTCGGGGTGGTCGACGGCCCAGCCGAGGGAGACGACGCCGCCCCAGTCGTGGCCGAGGGTGACGACAGGCCCGGCGAGGCCGAGGGCGTCGGTGAAGGCGCCCAGGTCCGCGACGCGGCGGGCGAGGGGGCGGTGCTCGCCGGTGCGGGCGGAGAACCCCATCTCGAGCTGGTCGACGGCGACGACGCGCCACG
Source organism: Cellulosimicrobium sp. NPDC057127 (assembly GCF_042670945.1). NCBI lineage: Bacteria > Bacillati > Actinomycetota > Actinomycetes > Micrococcales > Promicromonosporaceae > Cellulosimicrobium > Cellulosimicrobium sp. NPDC057127. Next base: position 7,453 of record NZ_JBHUUP010000003.1, on the reverse strand, counting down.
CCGGACCGCCGCCCCGGGCGGCGGCGACGGAGTCGGTCACGAGCCCCCGCCACAGGTACGACCACGTCGGGTTGCCGTGCACGGCGAGCACGGTGCCGACGGGCGCGAGACCGTGTCGCTCGAGCTCGGGGCCCGTGTCGAGGTAGTGCCAGGTCGCGCCCCGGGCGTCGCGCAGCACGTGGCTGTACCGCGGGTCCAGGCCGGGCAGCCCGGGCGGGACGGTGCGGGCGGGGCGCGGGAGGGGATCGGTCGCGGGCGAGAGGGCGGGCCCGGTCACCAGGCCAGCTCCAGCATCGCCGTGTTGATGCCGGAGCCCACGCCCATGAGCAGCACGCGGTCGCCGGAGGTGAGCGACTCCTGCTCCTCGGCGAGCGTGATCGGCACGGACGCCGGCCCCACGTTGCCGAGCCGCTCGTAGGTGGTGGGTACGCGGGAGCGGTCCAGGCCCACCGCCTCGACGATCGCGTTCGTGTGCACGCGCGAGACCTGGTGCGTGACGTACCGGTCCATGGAGGACCAGTCCCAGTCGGCGACCGCGTCCTTCCAGGCGTCCACGACCAGCTCGAGGCCACCCTCGAGCAGCGCCTTGGCGTCGGTGAACATGCCGTCGGTGCTGCCCACGCACAGGTCGTGGAACCGGGTGGCGGCGCGGGTGACGCCGCCGAGCACACGGTGGGCGTGCGGGTGCTCGTCCGCGCGGCCCAGCACGGCGGCGGCCGAGCCGGAGCCGAGCGTGAGCGACGCGAACTCCTGCATGAAGTCGTCGCGGTCCCGGTCCTCGCGCAGCAGCCGCTCGATCGTGCGGTCGTGGATGACGTCGGCGTCCTCGCCGTCCACGACGACCGCGTAGCGGATCTGACCCGACTCGATCATGCCCGCGGCGAGACTCATGCCGTTGATGAAGCCGAGGCACGCGTTGGCGACGTCGAAGTTGGTGGCGGACGACGGCAGGCCGAGCCCGTGGTGCAGCCGGACCGCGACCGACGGCTCGAGGTGCTTGCGCGTGACCGACGTGTTGATCAGGAGCCCGACGTCGCTCGGGTCCACCCCGGCGGCGCGGAGCGCCTCCTGCCCTGCGGCGACCGTCGCGTCGTCGACGTCCTCCTGGGCGGTCCAGGCGCGGCGCTCGCGCACGCCCGCCACCCGTTCCAGCAGTGTGGACGGCAGGCGCAGCCGCCGCAGCGCGGGAGCGAGACGCTCCTGCACCTCGGCAGACGTCCGCACGCCGGCGGGAAGCCGGCTGGTGACGGACAGCAGCGCGACGTTGGTGAACCTGGCGGTGGCGTTACCTGACACACGAGCTCCAGACGGCCGGACGCACGGGCGCCCGGCTCAGCGACGAGTCGACCGGGGGCGCGTGACCGCCGGTGCGGCCGCGCGACCGCGCCGGGCGGGGGGCGACGGCCGGTGCCGTCCACTCCCGCGTTCTCGAGCGTAGGACGCTCGGGGCGAGTCCGCCGTTCCAACCGGGCGTTGTGGGATGTGCCACGTCGGCACGGCGGGCCCCGGCCCCGATGACTTCCCCGGCGCCGCGCGGTCTACCCGGCACCGAGACGGCGAGGAGCGGGAGACACCATGGGACTCATCGAGATCGAGCTGTTCACGACCCTGGACCTCGTCGGGCAGGCGCCCGGCGGTCCGGACGAGGACCCGGACAACGGGTTCGCGTACGGCGGCTGGCAGGCGCCGCTGCTCGACGACGTCGCCGGGGCGCAGGTCGCCGCGGCCTACGAGAGCACGGACGCGCTGCTGCTCGGGCGCAGGACGTACGACATCTTCGCCGCGTACTGGCCGCACCAGGAAGGCGGCGCGGACGACGACATCGCCACGCTGTTCAACCGCGTCCCCAAGTACGTCGCTTCACGCGGCACGCCCGACCTGTCGTGGGCCGGGTCGACGCAGCTCGGCCCCGACCTCGCCGCCGCCGTGCGCGAGGTCCGGGACCGGCACGAGCACGTGAAGGTCGTCGGCAGCCTCGACCTCGTGCAGACCCTCCTGCGCGAGAAACTCTTCGACCGCCTCGACCTGTGGGTGCACCCGATCGTGCTGGGCGCCGGCAAGTCCGTGTTCGACGGTGGCGCGGTACCGTCCAACCTGGTGCTCCTCGAACCGCCCGCGGCCAGCCCGAGGGGCACGGTGCTCCTGCGGTACGCCCTCGCCGAGGGCACCCCGGGCACGGGAGACATGGCCGCACCCGACCGCGGCGTCGAGCACGGCGCCTGAGAGAGGACTCACCATGGCGATCCAGCGCCTGGACAACGTCGCCGTCGTCGTCGAGGACCTCGACGAGGCAGTGGCGTTCTTCACCGAGCTCGGGATGGAGCTCGAGGGCCGGATGCCGGTCGACAGCGAGTGGGCGGGGCGCGTCGTCGGGCTCGAGGGGATGCGGTCCGAGATCGCGATGATGCGCGTCCCCGGAGGCCACGGCCGGCTCGAGCTGACGCGCTACGTCACGCCCGTGCCGGTCGACGCCGGTCTCCAGCACGCACCGCCGAACACCCTGGGTCTGCACCGGGTGATGTTCGCCGTCGACGACGTCCGCGAGACCGTCGAGCGGCTCCGAGGCCACGGCGGCGAGCTGCTCGGTGAGATCGTGCGGTACGAGGACGCCTACCTGCTCTGCTACCTGCGCGGGCCGAGCGGGATCGTCGTCGCGCTCGCCGAGGAGCTCAGCTGACGGGTTCGCCCCGCAGGATCGACGTCAACTTCTTGCCGCGCGCGACCTCGTCGACGAGCTTGTCCATGTAGCGGATCTTCTGCATGAGCGGGTCCTCGATGTCCTCGACCCGGTGGCCGCAGATCACCCCCGTGATGAGCGACGTGTTCGGGTGCATCGCCGGCGCCTGGTCGAAGAACGTCTCGAGGTCCACCTCGTCCGCGATCGCCTGCTCCAGACCGGCCCGGTCGTAACCCGTGAGCCAGGAGACGACGCGGTCGACGTCGTCCCGGGAGCGGCCCTTCCGCTCGACCTTGGCGACGTAGAGCGGGTAGATGCTGGCGAAGCTCATCCCGAAGATCCGCGGTCGCGTCATGCGTGGCCTCCTCCGTGCGCGGTGCGTGCGACGCACAGTCTCCCACCCGGTCCGGCGCCCCGAAGACTCCGGACTCTGGACCCGGGGCTCGCGCTGCACGGCGGGGCGGACGTGCGCTCAGCTCCCCGCGAGCGCCTCATGGAACGCGGCGAGGAGCGGTGCGCCGAACAGGACGAAGCGAACCTCTTGCACGCTCGTCCCGGCGTCCGGCCGCCACGACCGCACCGCCCCCACGGAGACGGTCGCGGCCGTCGGCGCGTCCCAGCCGAACACCCCCGCACCGACGGCGGGGAACGCGACGGACGTCGCCCCGAGCCCGGCCGCCACCTCGAGGGACCGCGTGAAGCACGACGCGAGCAGCGCGGGGTCCGTCTCGCCGCGGTGACGGTTCGGCCCGACGGTGTGCACGACCCACCGGGCCGGCAGCTCGAACGCGTCCGTGGCGACGGCGTCACCCACGGGTAGCCCGTCCGGGAGCACGGTTCGCCGCAGCTCCCAGCACGCGGCGAGGAGCCCACTGCCGGCGGCGGCGTGGATCGCGCCGTCGACCCCTCCCCCGCCCAGCAGGCTGGAGTTGGCGGCATTGACCACGACGTCCGTCGTCACGCGAGTGATGTCCCCGAGCTCCGCCGAGATCCGCATGTACCGACCCTACGGGCCGGCGGGTCAGGCAGGGTGGGGCGTGGCGCCCGCGAGGCCGCGCGACGTCTCCAGGCGGTCGACGAGCAGCGTGCCCGCCGCGACGAGCGGCACGAGCACGAGGTTGCCGAGCAGCATCGTCCGCAGGAACGGCAGGCCCGCGACGTAGCTCGCGACGAGACCGTCGACCCCCGGGGCGTACCAGGTGCCACGGCTCTGGAGCCACACGCCGAAGTTCGTCCAGAGGAAGAACCACAGCGACCCCGCGACGCCGAACGCCGCGCCCGCACCCACGCGCCGCCACCCCGACGTGTCCCGCGCGAGCAGCGACCCCAGACCCACGACGAGCCACGCGCTCCAGGTGAACAGCGCGATCGTGGTGTTGCCCAGCACGACGTCGGACACGACCGTCACGGCGAGCGGCACGACGAACGCCCAGCGCGAGCGCAGCAGGAGCGTCGCCGCGAACGTCGCGGCGGTGACGAGCTCGAGGTTCGGCGGCGCACCCAGGTCGGCGCGCACCAGCCGCCACACGACCGCGAGGAGCACGAGGCCGACGACGAGCGCAGGACGCCACCACCGCCTCAGGAGGGCGAGCCCCGGCTGCCCCGCGTCGTGCGTCATGAGGTGAAGGCCTCGAGCTTCCACGTGATCTCGTCCCCGTCCTCGGTCTCGAGCGAGCCGGCTCCCACGCTCGCCATCTCGCCGTTCACGTACAGCGCCCAGAACTCGCCGTCCGGGTCGGCGGCGACACCGTCGATCGCGGTGACGAACGCGTTCTCGCCCTCACCGCTCACCTGGGCGGACGGGTCGGCCTCGAGCAGGAGGTCCAGCGCCGTGCGCCCGTCCTCGCCCTCGTAGGAGAGCTCCGGCACCTCGTCCTGGCCCTCGGCGTCGTCCGAGCCCTGGTCCTCCGTCGGGTCGTCGCCGTCCGCAGAGGCGTCCGACGTCTCGTCGCCCGCCGAGGACTCGGCGACGGTGGGCGAGGAGGACGCGTCGGCGTCGTCGGCCGAGGCGCCGCAGCCCGCGAGCAGGCCGACGGCGAGCAGGAAGGACGTCAGGGCGGTGAGCGGGCGCGTCGGCGCCTCGCGGAAGGTCTGGAGGGTCACCGCCACAGCGTACGGAGCGCGCGCGACCCCGCGCAGGGTCGCCCGACTGGCGGACGGACGAGGCAGCCCACGTCGTGCCGCGGACGGACCGATCAGACGTCGATGCGCACGCGGTCCAGCTCCGCCGCACCCTGGACGATGAAGTCCTTGCGCGGCGCGACGTCGCTGCCCATGAGCAGCTCGAACACGCGCTCGGCCGCCTCGGCGTGCTCGGCCGTGACACGACGCAGCGTGCGGTGGCGCGGGTCCATGGTCGTCTCGGCCAGCTGGTCGGCGTCCATCTCCCCCAGGCCCTTGTACCGCTGGATGTCCTCCTTGTACCGGCGGCCCGCCTTGTCGAGCTTCTTGAGGGTCGCGGCGAGCTCGGCCTCGGAGTACGTGTAGATGTACTCGTTCTTGCGCCGCCCGGCCCCGATGACCTCGACGCGGTGCAGCGGCGGGACGGCGGCGAAGACGCGACCGGCCTCCACGAGCGGCTTCATGTACCGGTAGAAGAGCGTGAGCAGCAGCGTGCGGATGTGCGCGCCGTCGACGTCCGCGTCGGTCATCAGCACGATCTTGCCGTAGCGCGCGGCCTCGAGCTCGAACGACCGCCCGGAACCGGCGCCGATCACCTGGATGATCGCCGTGCACTCGGCGTTGCGCAGCATGTCGCTGACCGACGCCTTCTGCACGTTGAGGATCTTCCCGCGGATCGGCAGGAGCGCCTGGAAGTCCGAGCTGCGCGCGAGGCGCGCCGTGCCGAGCGCGCTGTCCCCCTCGACGATGAAGAGCTCGCTGCGCTCGACGTCGTCGCTGCGGCAGTCCACGAGCTTCGCCGGCAGCGAGGACGTCTCGAGCGCGTTCTTGCGGCGCGAGATCTCCTTCTGCTTGCGCGCCGTGATGCGGGCCCGCATCTCCGCGACGACCTTGTCGAGCAGCAGCGCCGCCTGCGTCTTGTCGTCGCGCTTGGACGACGTCAGGAGCGCGTTCAGCTCCTTCTCCACGACGCGCGTGACGATCCCCCGCACCGGCGCGGTGCCGAGGACCTCCTTCGTCTGCCCCTCGAACTGCGGCTCGGCGAGCCGGACGGTCACGACCGCCGTCAGGCCCGCGAGGACGTCGTCCTTCTCGATGCGCTCCGAGGCGTCCTTCGTGGAGACCTTCAGGCGGCGGGCGTTCGTCTCGACGGCCTTGCGCAGCACCTTGAGCAGGCCCTGCTCGAACCCGCCGAGGTGGGAGCCGCCCTTCGGGGTCGCGATGATGTTGACGAAGCTGCGCACCTCGGTCTCGTAGCCCGCGCCCCAGCGCAGCGCCACGTCGACCTCGCACTCGCGCTGCACGGCCTGCGGCGTCATGTGACCGCGGTCGTCCAGGACGGGGACGGTCTCGGTGAACGTGCCGCTCCCCGTGAGGTGCCACGTCGCCGTCACCGGCGAGTCCGGAGCGAGGAACTCGACGAAGTCGACGGAGCCGCCGTGGTGGACGAACGTCTCCTCGTGCGGGCCGTCTTCGGCCGGCGTGCCCGGCAGGCCACGCTCGTCGCGGACCGTGATCTGCAGGCCCGGGACGAGGAACGTCGTCTGGCGCACGCGCGTGACCAGCTCGTCGTAGGAGAAGACCGCGTTCTTGGGGAAGATCTGCCGGTCCGCCCAGTACCGCACACGGGTCCCCGTCACGCCCCGCTTGGTCCTGCCCACCACCGCGAGCTCGGAGCGGCTGACGAACGGTTCGAACGGCGCGTCCGGCACGGGCCCGGTCTTCGGGTCCGCGAACGTCCCCGGCTCGCCGCGGTGGAACGTCATGCGGTGCGTCTTTCCGCCGCGGTCCACCTCGACGTCGAGCCGCGACGACAGCGCGTTGACCACCGAGGCGCCGACCCCGTGCAGCCCGCCCGACGCGGTGTACGACCCGCCGCCGAACTTGCCGCCCGCGTGCAGCTTCGTGAAGACGACCTCGACGCCGGACAGGCCCGTCTTGGGCTCGATGTCGACGGGGATGCCGCGGCCGTCGTCCTCGACCGTCACCGACGAGTCCGCGTGCAGCACGATCCGGATCTGGGAGCAGTTGCCCGCCAGGGCCTCGTCGACCGAGTTGTCGATGATCTCCCAGAGGCAGTGCATGAGGCCGCGCGAGTCGGTCGAGCCGATGTACATGCCCGGTCGCTTCCGCACCGCCTCGAGGCCCTCGAGGACGGACAGGTGCCGAGCGGTGTAGCTGGACTCAGCGGAGGTGGTCGTCACGGCGACAGCCTAGACGAGGCGACCCACATGCCCGGCGCCGCCCCGCCGCGGGAACGTCGGCCCGTGCCGTGTTCCCCGCAGCGGCGGGGTACGCGGGGAGCGAACCGGGGGCCGTTCGCGCTCGCAAGCACCCGACAAGATGGTTTCATGGTCGGGTGACTGCTACGACGACCACCACCGAACCCCTGACCGCGGCCGACCGCTGCGACCGCTGCGGCGCACAGGCGTACGTCCGCGTGGTCCTGCCGACCGGCGAGCTGCTGTTCTGCGGCCACCACGCACGGGCCCACGCCGACGCGTACGCGGACCTCGCGACCCACGTCCAGGACGAGACCGACCGTCTGCTCGCCGAGCACGGAGCCGGCGCGCTCTGATCTCCGGTCGACCGGCCGCGCACGGTGTGACGCGGCCCAGCCTTCGACGACGGCCCGGGACCTCCACGGTCCCGGGC